>JAZSLH010000146.1:0-6802 GCA_045535275.1 Acutalibacteraceae bacterium | reverse complement strand
AGGGCTCTCTCTCCCGCATGACCAAAAGGAGTATGCCCTAGGTCGTGACCCATTGCAATAGCCTCGGTTAAGTCTTCGTTAAGTCTTAAGGCACGGGAAATTGTACGAGCAACCTGAGAAACCTCAAGAGTATGGGTCATTCTTGTGCGATAATGGTCGGACTCGGGTGATAAAAAGACCTGCGTTTTATGTTTAAGCCTTCTAAACGCTTTACAGTGAATTATTCTGTCACGGTCACGCTGAAAATCGGTTCTGAGTTCGTCCTTTTCTTCAAAACGCTTCCTTCCCGCCGTATTAGAGGATAAAAAGGCTTTATCAGATAAAATATCTCTTTCAATCTGTTCGGACATCTCTCTTACATTCGGCACAAAATCACCCCTTTACTTATTATATAGACAAAAATTTTAAAATAACCTTTATTTTTTATCAAATTTTTTGTTTTGTATAGTTTTCACCGATTTTTTCCGGTTTAAGCGAAGAAGAAAAACTATCGGTCAGTTGTATAGTGAAGTCTTCATTAGATGAAACGGGAATAGAAAAAGTTAAAATGACATTATCTTCAAACCTTGTGTTTTCTATGGTTCCGTTAAAACTTTTTATTAGGGTTTCAAGCGCGGAAAATTTACCATAATCAGAAGAAAGCGAATAAGTAATACCCGGAACCATAATGTACTTATCTGCTTTATCAAGGGTATCCTTAGCAGATTTTGTGTATGCTCTCACCAGACCGCCCGTTCCAAGCAGAATTCCGCCAAAATAACGGGTTACAACAAGGGTGATATCCTTAAGTTCATAACTGTTAATAATATCAAGAATTGGTTTGCCGGCAGTACCGTGCGGTTCTCCGTCATCGGAATAACGCATACGGTTGTCATTATTTAGAACATAGGCATATACATTATGTCTTGCATCACTATGTATTGAACGTATTTTTTCAATAAAAGCAACCGCTTCCTCATCAGTTTGAGTATGGGAAACATAACCGATAAAACGGGAATGTTTTTCGGTAAACTCGGTTGTTACATCATCAATTATAGTTTTATAGGTGTCCAAAAGTTATCCCACCCAACATAAAATATAGAAAAACCGCAACCACAAATGTGGTTGCGGCAGAAAATTGTTTATTTGCTGATTAAAGACCGAAGCGTTTATTAAATCTGTCTACGCGTCCGCCGGTGTCAACAAGTTTCTGCTTTCCGGTGAAGAACGGATGACACTTTGAGCAAATATCCAAGCGGATGTCCTTCTTAGTGGAGCAGGTCTCGAACTCTGCGCCGCAAGCACATCTAATAACTGTCTTTTCGTAATTCGGGTGAATGCCCTGTTTCATGCATTTTCACTCCTTTCTAAACTCGATAACATTGGTATGATACCACAAGAAAGAAATAAATGCAAGTATTATTTTTAAAAATCTAAATATTTTTTTATATTCTCGAAAATTTCGACCGTTTTAAATTTAACAGTATAGTTTTTTGAGTTGTATGCCTTGTCAGCAGTTTCCTTTGAAAGAGTATCCTCAAGGCTTCCCGAACAGGCACCTACGCAAACCTGAGGGAAAATTACACACCACCAATTTTTACCCTTTCCTTCCCCAAGAGTGAAAACCGCTGTCTTATATTTCCCGGCCGGAAGCGTAAAGTCTTCATACTCTCTTGTGTCAAAGAATTCTTCTTTAAAGCATACCGCTACAGAATAATCAAACCCGAGTTCATAAACTGTATTCTGGGCTGTTTCTCTTAAAGCGTCAAGATTTTTATCGGTAACGGCAAGGGCATCTTCATAAGTATTGACTTCGCCAAACATACTCTTTGATTTTTCTAAAACCGCATCACGAACCTTAAGTTTTAGTTCCTGGTCAATTTGCGAATCGGAGTTTGCAAGAATTCTTATACGGATAATGTTGTCATACATTTCATTACAAGAAGAACTAAAACCCAACATTGAAAATAGTGTAACAGAAACAAGTGCGCTAACAAGTGCAAAATTAAATAATCGAATTTTAAACAAATTAGGTCATCCTTTCGACTAAGATGACCTAATTATTGACATGCTATTAAATTTTTATACAATTTCTACTCCGGTATCAACCGTTTCGGTAAAGAAAGCATTATATCCTTGAGTAATTAACGAATCAGCACATTTTTTTGCATCAGATTCGTTTTCAAAAATAGCGCCGACGGTAGGACCCGAACCGCTTAAAAAAACGGTTTTAGGCGAAAAAGATTTAAAAGGTTCACACATTTCTTCAAAATTCCAACAATAGCAAAAGGAATTAAAGATATTCGCACACACACCGTCAACATTTCCAATTCTAAGCGAATTTATAAGTTCGGTTATACTTCCCTTTGGTTTAATATCCGCCGAGTCGACTACCGAATACATATATCCCGTCGACTGTTTATTGCCTTCTTTTAAAAGGACCATATATATTTTTGCCGACTCAACCGAGGTTAAAACTTCGCCAATCCCCTGGGCACGGGCAGCACCGCCGACCAGAAAGAATGGTACGTCGGCACCAAGGGCTTTAGCCAGTGGCATAAGGTCTTTAACCGAATAGTTTCTACCCGTTGCCTTATTTAACAGTAAAAGAACTGCAGCCGCGTCTGCACTTCCTCCGCCCATTCCTGCCGCAACCGGAATTCTTTTGGTGATTTGAATTTTTGCTCCACCGCTTAAATTGGCAAATTCAAAAAAGGCTTTACAGGCTTTAGCGGCAATATTATCCTCGCCCGAAAGCGTATTATTATCACACTCAACGGTTATATCTTTATCCGTCAGTTCAAGCAAAACATCATCATAGATACTAACCGACTGCATCAAGGTATCAATTTCGTGATATCCGTCGGGACGCTTTCCGATAACATTTAAGAAAAGGTTAATTTTCGCATAAGCCTTTGCACAAAAAGCCATTACTTAATCTCCTTAAGAAATTCCTCGATTCGCTCAATAGCCGTCCGTATATGCTCAACCGAGTAACAATAAGAAGCACGGACAAAGCCTTCTCCGCCCCGTCCAAAAGCAGTTCCCGGAACAATAGCAACCTTTTTAGAATAAAGAAGTTTCTCACAGAATTCTTCGCTTGACATTCCTGTTGAAGCAATTGACGGAAAAGCGTAGAATGCACCGAGAGGTTCACGACAAGTAAGACCTATTCGGTTGAAGCCGTCGACGATAATTCTTCGGCGCATATCATACTCGGCAGCCATTCTCTCAATATCTGCGTCGCCATTCTTTAATGCCTCAATAGCGGCATACTGCGAGGTTGTAGGAGCGCACATAATTGCATACTGATGAATTTTCGTAATCTGATTAAGAATAGGAGCAGGACCGCAAGCATAACCCATACGCCAACCTGTCATTGAATAGGCCTTAGAAAAACCGTTAACAACAACCGTTCTCTCCCGCATACCCTCAACAGAGGCAAAACAAGTGTGTTTTTCTCCGCCAAAGGTAAGTTCAGAGTAAATTTCATCTGAAATAACAATTATATTTGTATCTTTAAGGACCTCTGCGATTGCCTCAAGGTCTTTTTTTCGCATAACCGCACCCGTAGGATTACAGGGATAAGGAAGAATTAAAGCCTTTGTTTTAGGGGTAATAGCGGCCTTTAACTCTTCGGGAGTAATTCTGAATTCATTTTCAACCTTTGTTTCAATTATAACAGGTACTCCACCGGCAAGAAGAGTAATTGGCTCATAGCAAACATAAGACGGTTGAGGAATAATAACCTCGTCTCCTGGACTAACAAGGGCACGGATTGCTCCGTCTATTGCCTCGCTTCCTCCAACTGTTACAAGAATTTCGGTTTCGGGAGAATACGACACCCCGTACTTTCGGTCAAGAAGGTTGGAAATTTCCTGTCGCATTTTAATGAGCCCGTGATTAGAGGTGTATCTTGTTTTACCCTTTTCTAAAGAACGGATACCCTCGCTTCTTATGTGCCAAGGAGTTGGAAAATCAGGTTCGCCGACACCAAGGGAAATTACATCATCCATTTCTTCAGCGATATCAAAGAATTTACGAATTCCCGAGGGTTTAATTTCCTTAACCTTTTGGCTAAGAATTTTTTCGTAGTTTATCACAGCAGGAAGTTCCCCCTGTCATCCTCATTATTTACAAGAATTACATCCTGTTCTTTATAACGACGGAGAATAAAGTGGGTTGCCGTAGAAACAACAGCATCGATAGTAGACAGTTCTTTAGCAACGAACATTGCGACCTGTTGGAAGGTTTTTGCGCGAACCATTACACAAAGGTCATATCCGCCCGACATTAAATAGACAGACTCAACCTCATCATACATCATAACACGCTTAGCAATCTCCTCAAAGCCGTAGTCAGCCTGGGGGGAAACTTTGAGTTCAATAAGCGCAGAAACAGCAGCAGAGTCAAGTTTTTCCCAGTCAATAACGGTTTTATAACCGCAAATAAGACCCGCCTTTTCCATTTCTTTAATCTCTTTTTTAACTAAAGCCTCATCAGAGCCGAGCATTGAGGCAAGTTGTTCAACACTATATCTTGCATTTTGTTCAAGAAGTTTTAAAAGTTTAATATTCATAACATTCAACCTCCATTAGTATTATCATACCATTTTTTAATTCAATATACAAGATTTTATTTACTTTTGTTTTTATCTGTGTTAATATTAGTCTGTTAAAATATTGACAAGGAGTGTTTTTATGCGTGCAGTAATTACTGTTGTTGGTAAAGACTCGGTTGGAATACTTGCAAAGGTTTCAGCAAAGTGTGCAGAGTCTAATGTAAATATTAATGAAGTTACTCAGTCTGTTCTTGAAGATATGTTTTGTATGATTATGCTTTCAGATATTTCTAATATGAACAAACCGTTTGGTGAGTTTGCTGACGATATGCAAAAACTTGGCGAAGAAATGGGTATGTCTGTTCATGTTATGCATGAAACCATTTTTAACTCAATGCATAGAATTTAAGGTGGTAAAATGATAAATACGCACGAAATACTTGAAACAATTACTATGATTCAAGACGAAAATCTCGACATTCGTACGGTAACTATGGGAATTTCTCTGCTTGACTGTATGGACGCCGATATTGATAAAGCCTGCGAGAAGGTTTACAGTAAAATCACAAATACGGCTAAAAATCTTGTTCCTGTTTGTGAAGAAATTGAAAAAGAACTCGGTATTCCGATTATCAATAAGCGTATTTCTGTTACTCCAATCGGAATTATTGCTTCTGCCTGTAAAGAACAAAGCCCTGTTAAATTTGCCAAAACGCTTGAAAAAGCGGCACAAGAGGTTGGCGTTAACTTTATAGGCGGTTACTCCGCTTTAGTACAAAAAGGATTTGCCGGAGCAGATATGGCTCTTATTGAAAGTATTCCCGAAGCCCTTGCAACTACAGAACATGTTTGTGCATCGGTTAATATTGGTTCTACAAAAGCGGGAATCAATATGGACGCCGTTGCAAAGATGGGTAAAATCGTTAAAGAATGCGCCGAACTCACAAAAGACAGACAATGCATTGGTGCGGCTAAACTCGTTGTATTCTGTAACGCACCTGAAGACAATCCTTTTATGGCAGGGGCTTTCCACGGTGTTGGCGAACCCGATGTTGTTATAAATGTAGGAGTTTCGGGTCCCGGTGTTGTTCGTGCAGCGCTTTCGAAAAGCGAGGGACTTGACCTTACGGGAGTTGCGGAACTTATTAAAAGAACCGCGTTTAAAATTACAAGAATGGGTCAGTTGGTAGCCCAAGAGGCCTCTAAAAGACTCGGATACCCCTTCGGTATTGTTGACCTTTCACTTGCTCCTACTCCCGCTGTTGGCGACTCGGTTGCATATATACTTGAAGAAATCGGTCTTGAATGTTGCGGTTCTTGCGGAACAACTGCCGCTCTTGCAATGCTTAATGACGCCGTTAAAAAGGGCGGTGTTATGGCTTCTTCCAGAGTTGGCGGCCTTTCGGGCGCATTTATTCCCGTTACCGAAGACGCAGGAATGATTCACGCCGCAACCGTCGGCGCACTTTCAATAGAAAAACTTGAGGCTATGACCGCAGTTTGCTCTGTGGGACTTGATATGATAAATATCCCCGGTGACACTTCTGCTGAAGTTATATCCGCCCTTATAGCAGATGAAGCAGCAATAGGTATGGTTAACTCAAAAACTACTGCCGTTCGTGTAATCCCCGCTATTGGCAAAAATGTTGGAGAAGAACTGAATTTCGGCGGACTTCTCGGAAACGGTCCCGTTATGAAAATTTCAACCTACTCCCCCGCCAAATTCATTAGCAGAGGCGGACAAATTCCTGCTCCTATGCAGAGTCTTAAAAACTAAAAATATCACTTGCGGTTCTCAAATTGAGAACCGTTTTTGCCTTTTTTTACTTTATTCATCAAATTACTGCAAATTTCTTGTTTTCGTTAATAATGAGTTAACAACATAAGAGATAAAAAGTGGTAAACTTTAACTGTAAGTAAACACAAATAAGGGGTTATAATATGCTCAAACTGACAAACATAGTAAAGAATTATGTAACAGGAGATACTACCGTTTCTGCGCTTAAAGGGGTTGACCTTGTATTTAGAAAGAACGAATTTGTTTCAATTCTCGGTCATTCCGGCTGCGGTAAAACTACCCTGCTTAACATTATTGGTGGCTTGGACCAATACACCTCGGGAGATTTGTTTATTAACGGCATTTCGACCAAAAGATTTAAGGACAACGATTGGGATACCTACCGCAATCACTCGGTCGGTTTCATTTTTCAGTCTTATAATCTGATTCCGCATCAATCTGTACTGTCAAATGTTGAACTCGCC
>JAZSLH010000164.1:0-9232 GCA_045535275.1 Acutalibacteraceae bacterium | reverse complement strand
GTCAGCCTCATTCCCGGCAAGGTACGCAATTCTCGGCATGTTGATAGTTACAACGCCGACGGAACCTGTGCACTCGCCCGAGCCAAAGTATCCTCCGGACTTTTTGCGGAGTTCTCTGAGGTCGAGACGCAGACGGCAGCACATACTTCTGACGTCGCTTGGCTCCATGTCGCTGTTGATATAGTTAGAGAAGTAGGGGGTACCGTATTTAGCGGTCATATCGAAGAGAAGTTTGTTGTTCTCGGTCTCAGACCAGTCAAAGTCACGGGTAATTGAATAGGTAGGAATAGGATACTGGAAGCCGCGTCCGTTAGCGTCGCCTTCAATCATAATTTCGATAAAGGCTTTGTTTACCATATCCATTTCTTTTTTACAGTCTTTATACTTGAAGTCCATTTCCTTGCCGCCAACGATACAGTTAAGTTCAGCAAGGTCGGCAGGCACTACCCAGTCGAGAGTAATATTGGTAAAGGGCGACTGGGTTCCCCAACGGGAAGGAGTATTTACGCCGTAAATGAAAGACTGAATGCACTGCTTAACCTCTTTGTAGGTAAGGTTGTCTACCTTAACGAAGGGAGCAAGATAGGTGTCGAAAGAGGAGAAAGCCTGAGCACCTGCCCACTCGTTTTGCATAATACCAAGGAAGTTAACCATTTGGTTACAAAGGGTAGAAAGGTGAGCAGCGGGAGCAGAGGTAATTTTACCGGGAACTCCGCCAAGTCCTTCCTGAATAAGTTGTTTAAGCGACCAACCTGCACAGTAGCCGGTAAGCATTGAAAGGTCGTGAATGTGAATGTCGGCGTTTCTGTGGGCTTTGCCGATTTCGTCGTCGTAAATTTCGCTAAGCCAGTAGTTAGCGGTAACGGCACCCGAGTTTGAAAGGATAAGACCGCCTACCGAATAAGTAACGGTGGAGTTTTCCTTAACACGCCAGTCGTTAATGTTGAGGTAGTTATCAACGATTGCCTTGTAGTCAACCATTGTAGCCGAAATATTACGGATTTTTTCTCTCTGACGGCGGTAAATAATGTAAGCCTTTGCAACATCATCATAACCGGCTTTAATGAGAACAGACTCAACGGCGTCCTGAATATGTTCAACCTCAATTTTACCGTCTACAATCTGGGGTTCAAACTGGGCTGTAACTTTAAGGGCAAGAAAATCGATTATATCTTGGTTAAATTGCTTCTGACAAGCATCGAAAGCCTGGAAAATTGCTGTACTGATTTTAGAAAGGTCAAATTCAACAATTTTTCCGTCGCGTTTTACGACATTATACATAATTTTTCTCCTTTTTATCTTAATTTTTTCGCCTTTTTGGCGAGTGTACTCCCATTATATACTGTCACTAGTGCTTTGTCAAGGGCAAAATTACAATATATTGTGTTTATTTTTTAAAATTTTAATTCTATTTAGCATATTTTGTGGGTGTGAAATTCGTTAAAACCTTGATTTTAAGCGGTTTTTTGCCCATTTTAAGCCATTTTTAACATTTTTTTAAAAAACACAACTTCTTGACATCTACCACTATATATTGTACAATCTACATACTATATATTGTGTGAGGTCACTATGATATTCAACGGACTGCAAAAAATGACACTTTTAGACTTTCCCGGCAAGGTTGCCGCAACCCTTTTTATCGGGGGTTGTAACTTCCGCTGTCCTTTCTGCCATAACGCAGGGCTTGTTATAAGAGATGAGCGGGAGGAGTTTTATGATAGCGAAGTTCTTTCCTATTTAAATAAAAGAAAAGGTCTTATCGACGGGGTCTGTATTACGGGGGGTGAACCGCTTCTCTGCCCCGAACTTAAGGACTTTATTATTAAGGTAAAGGCTATGGGCCTTGCGGTTAAACTCGACACAAACGGCTCTTTCCCCGAAAAACTTAAAGACCTTGTGGAAAACGGACTTTTAGACTATGTTGCAATGGATATAAAAAGTTCTGTCGAAAACTACTCTAAAGCGGTTGGAATAGAAAACTTTAACACCGAAAAAATAGAGCAAAGCATTGACTTTTTGCTTGAAAACAAGGTTGACTATGAGTTTAGAACAACGGTTGTAAAAGAACTTCACACGCCGGAAGATATTGAAGCCCTTGCTAAAAGAATTAAAGGGGCAAAAAGATATTTCCTTCAAAATTTTGTAAATTCGGGCGACCTTATCGGAAATAATCTTTCAGCCCACAGCAAAGAAACCCTTGAAGAAATGCAAAAAGAGGCACAAAAATATATCCCCGAAACTTCCCTTCGCGGAATATAATTCCCTCTTTACAGGGCTTCCCTTGACATAGAGGGAAGTTTTTGTTATAATACATTTAACAATTAGGTTAAATGTTAAATGAGGAGTAATTATATGGGAATTGGGAAAACCTTAAAGGCCCTTGCCGACCCTATTCGGCGAGATATTTTAAATATGTTAAAATCGGGCAGACTTTCGGCGGGCGAAATTTCTTCTCGTTTTTCGGTAACAGATGCTTCTATTTCCCGTCATCTGTCGGTACTTAAAGAAGCCGACCTTATAATAGACACCCGTGAGGGTAAATTTATATATTATGATATAAATACCTCTGTGCTTGAAGAAACACTTTTATGGATAGAAAATCTGAAAGGAGAAAACCGTGATGATTAAAAAGAATCTTAAAAACTTAATTTTTTCGTCGGTTATAACCATTTTGCCAATTCCGCTAGGTTTTGCTCTTTGGGATATGCTGCCAAGCACTATGCCTATTCATTGGGCGTTAAACGGCGAGGCAAACGGTTTTTCGGGTAAACTTTTTGCCATTCTTTTAACCCCTCTTATGCTACTTGCTGTCAACTTGATTGTGTTTTTCCTTTCGGTTTTAATTGACCGCAAAAGTGCCGAGCAAAACCGAAAAATGCACAAAATTGTGCTTTATATAATTCCCGCACTCTCGGTTATAATCTCTCTTTTAACCTTTGCTGTTTCGCTTGAATTTGATATTGCTCCGCTTCTTCCCGCAATAATTTCTATTCCCTTTGGCTCTCTTATGCTTATTATCGGAAACTATCTTCCCAAGTGCCGTCAGAATTTCACAATGGGAATTAAAATTTCTACAACTCTAGAGAGCGAAGAAAACTGGAACGCTACCCACCGTTTCGGCGGAAAGGTTTGGTTCGTTTGTGGTCTTTTGATGCTCCCCTGTGCTATGCTTCCGTTAAAATATATTTCCTACCCACTCGTTACCCTTTTCCTTGCCGTCATTTTGGCACCAACTATATATTCCTATGTATATCGGGCAAAGCACCCCGAAAGCAGAAAAAATGATAACGGGCAAATTCAAAAATTTAAACAAACTAAAAAGGTTGCTATAATTCTTTCGGCTGTTTTTGTGCCTGTTTTATCGGTTATCTTTGCAACGGTTATGTTTACGGGAAATATTTATGCCGAAGTTAGCGACACCTCTTTTTCGGTAAAATCAACCTACTATGCCGAACTTACGGTAGATTTCGAGGATATAGAAAAGGTAGAATTTCTTGAAAATGCTCAAAAAGGTCAGCGTGTTTACGGTTTTGGAAGCGCCAGATTGCTTCTTGGCAACTTTATAAATGAACAGTTCGGAAAATACACCCTCTATTCATACTCGCACGAAAATTCCTGTGTTGTAATAACCGCAAAGGAAAACAATATTTTAGTTGTTGGTCTAAAAAACAAAGACGCCACTAAAGAACTTTACAATAATCTCTTGGAGGCAGTAAATGAAAGCAATTAAAACCGAAAATCTAACTAAATATTACGGAAAAACTCTTGGAATTTCTGATTTGAGTTTAAGCGTTAATAAGGGGGACTTTTTCGGGTTTATCGGCCCTAACGGGTCAGGAAAATCGACCACAATACGAACTTTGCTCGGTCTTATTTCGGCAACCTCAGGTCAGGCAGAGGTACTTGGCCTTGATGTTATAAAAGACCGCACCGAAATTTTAAAGAGGGTCGGCTATATGCCGGGCGAAGCCTTTTTCTACAGCGGTATGAGGGTTGGCGAAATTTTAAAACTCTCGGCAAAACTTCGCGGTCTTGACTGCTCTGCAGAAGCCGAGGCTCTTTGTAAACGGCTTGACCTTGACCCAAACAAAAAGATTGACGCTCTTTCGCTTGGAAACAGAAAAAAGGTCGGTATTGTCTGCGCTATGCAACACCGCCCCGACCTTTATATTCTAGATGAACCTACAAGCGGACTTGACCCACTTATGCAAAAAGAGTTTTACGACCTATTGACCGAACGAAATAAAGAGGGTGCAACCGTTTTTCTCTCAAGCCATATTTTAAGCGAAATCGACCGCTACTGCAAAAACGCAGCAATTATCAGAGAGGGCAAACTACTCGTTTTAGACAGTATCCAAAACCTAAGCAATATAGGCGGGAAAAGGGTTACCCTTAAGGGCTTTGCCGATATTCCCGAAAACAAATCGGTTGTCGGTCTTAAAACAGAAAACGACTCTGCCACTTTCCTTTATACAGGCGGGGCAAAAGACCTTTTAAATTTCCTTTCTTCCTTAACATTCTCGGACGTTACCATTTCCGACCCCGAACTTGACGAAATATTTTTACATTATTATAAAAAGGAGGAAAACTAAATGGCCCTCTTTTTACACGAACTAAAACGCGGCCGACTTGCCCTTATAGTATGGTGTGCGGCGGTATCTTTTTTGCTTTCGGTAAGTATTTTAATCTATCCCGAAATGGCGAGCCAAATGAACGAAATGACCGATATGTTTGCAAGTATGGGTAGTTTTACCCAGGCTTTCGGAATGGACCAGTTAAACTTCGGCGAATTTATGGGCTACTTTGCTATTGAATGCGGAAACCAATTAGGGCTTGGCGGCGCGCTCTTTGCGGGAATTATTGGCGCTTCTGCCCTTTCTCGCGAAGAAAAAGATAAAACCGCCGAATTCCTTTTAACAAACCCCGTTTCGCGCCCGATTATTACCGCGAATAAATTGTTCGCACTTTTAGCAGAGCTTGTAATATTTACGGTCTGTGTTGGAGGCGTTTCGCTTCTTGCGGCAATAGTTATCGGCGAAAGTTTCGACCTTACCGCAACCCTGCTTCTGTTTTTAGCCTACCTCCTTTTAGAAATAGAAATTGCGCTTGTCGCCTTTGGGGTTTCGGCCTTTATTAAAAATGGCGGCGTTGGAATCGGTCTAGGTATTGGACTACTATTCTACTTTATCGGTATTGTTTCTAATCTTACCGAGCAAACAAAGTTTTTAAAATACCTTACCCCCTTCAGTTTTGCAGATGGCGGAAATATTGTAAACGACCACCTAATAGAGCCTAAATATTTGGCTGCCGGGGCTGTTTTGGCGGTAGCAGGTGTAATAACCGCATTTTTAAAGTATAGAAAAAAGGATATTCTTTAAAAAAGAAAAGCGAGGTTTTAAACCTCGCTTTTTATCATATAATATCTTTTTTATGTAATAAAACACCGCTATTTTTAAGTTTTTCTTGTAGCACAGAAAGGTTAAGAGCCGAAAAATCGTTAGTCAAAGCGGCGGCGGTTCCGGCCGCCTGGCCCGTAACCGCGCAACAAGGAATAACCCTTATAATGTCCCACATTGTATCGCTTACCGAAACACACCTACCCGCAACAATAAGGTTTTTAACCTTTTTATTATAAAGGGTTCTAAAAGGAACTTCATAAATCGGGCCGCGTTTTTTCCAGTTTGGAACCATACCGATAGAATCTTCGAAAAAAGACCCTTCTTCACTTTCGGAAAGTTCATATTCCCCTACTATTTTTCGGGTCATACGAAGTTGCGGAATAGTTGCTATTGCCGAAATAACCGAATCCGGATTATTTTTTCTTTTTTCTAGCCAATCTTCTAATACCTTTTTATGCGAAAGGCATACCATTTCCGAAATTTCCCCGCCGTCTAGCCCACTAAACCTCTTATTAACAAGCGGTTTGTCCTCGTTTTCTGTCCGTTCTTCTTCGGGGGTTTCGGCAACGCCTAACATTTGTAAACTGTGGCCGCTTTGGTCGGCGGTATAATACCATGCCGCAAGGCTGTTGCCCCTATTAAATGTTTTTGTTGGTAGGTTTGAAAATTTTGCAATATCGCAATCGCCCGTTGCGTCTACAACCGAGCAAACAGAATAAGATTCCTGCCCCGATTTATTTTGAACCAACAAATTTTTAATAAAACCGTTTTCGGTTTCAAGGCCTACAACATAACTTCCGTAAAGTATTTTAACGTTATTTTCAAGCAGCAGCCTTTCGGCCAAAAGGGCAAACAGTTGCGCGTTATACTGTACCTGATACCGACCATCTTTTTCGGTTCTTGTTCCCTTGCCCTCCAACCAGTTTTCGGGGTAACCGCTTTCGGCGCCATAACTTATAGAAAGTTTTAAAAGTTCTTCGGCAATACCGAAAGAAACCTGATGCCCAAATCCATCACAAATAGGTAAATATATAGTTACAAGACCGGCCGTACCCAGTCCGCCGAGCATATATTCTTTTTCGAAAAGAATTACATTTTTACCTTCGCGCGCGGCCGCCAGTGCAGCAGAAATTCCCGCAACCCCGCCGCCACAAACGGCAACATCATAGTTGTTCATACGTCTTTACCTTCTTTGATACGTTATTTCATAGTTAAAATGTCAAACCCAACGCCATTAAAACTCATTCTAATATCGTGGGCCAAAACCTTAACTCCGTTAATGCTAAGATTTTCTACAACAAAGTTGCTGTAATCGGAAGTTGGGATTTCGTTTTCTACAACAAAGGTTAAAATTTTAGTGCCGTATTCTTCGAAAAGTTTTTCGTCGCAATAAACCTTAATATCTTTATAAGTAATATTATGAACTGCGGCAAAACGCGGGTCACCAATTTTGATTTCGCTTTCGAAATCACCGGGTTTTAAGAACTGATACATTTCGCGGAAACGCTTATTTCTAACCCTTAATACCGAAGCCACTTCCAAACTGTCTTTCGCGTTGTAAACCATTTCCTGATTGCTTTGAAGAACGGGTTTTGTATAAAAACTTTCAAGTTCCATTCTAATATCTTCAAAGACAATATCATGAACATCGGCGTTATCGCCGTTTTGAATGTCGCAAGCGGTGTTTCCTGCGCGAAGAATATCGCAATCTCTAAACACAATGTTTTTATATTCGGGAGCAGCGGTTTCAAGGCCGATTTCGCAGGTTTTACCCCAGTCGCACCATAAAACGTTATGTTCGAACAGCATATCATAGTTGCTATACCGGTAGTATCTGTCAATACCTTTAATGGTAATGGTATCATCGAAGGAGTGAATAAAGCTGTTTCTAATAGTAATGTTATTAGAGTTTACAATGTCAACGCCGTCGGTATTATAGCGCCATTGGCCGAACACCTTCATACCGTCCATAACCATATTGGAACAATGGAAAATATTAATACACCAAATGGCCGAGTTAGTAAAACCAACCCCTTCAATAGAAATGTTGTTACAGTCATAAAACTTAACGTTACCTATAGTATAGGGTTCGTAGCAATGTTCAGAAAAACGTTCTTCGCCGCTATCGTCGAAAATACCGTTACCAAAAATTCTAATGTTTTCGGCGTCTTCGGCAAAAATGCAACCGTAAACTAACGCGTCTTTATCTACATAAACGCTTTCGTTAGATTTAAGGGTTATTTTACCGGGGAAATGAACCCCCTTGCCAAAATAATATGTAACATCATCGGGGTTTTCGCATAAAACAGGGTTGGAGTTGAAAATATAAAGCAGGCCGTGATAATCGTCTATATCTAAAACATAAGCGCCGTTTTCTTTTAGTGAAAACTTAATAGAGTTTTCGGTTTTTTCGGCCTTAATTTCTTTAGAATAAGGCTTTATCATAACCTTACCGTTTACGCTTTTGGTAAGGGGAACAACCTCTAAATCTATCTCTTCGTCAGACACAATGTTTACGTAAGATACTATTTCGGTTTGGTTTACCGGGCGTTGATGACCGGGCCACCAGGTATTAAAAGGGTAGGCCGAAATGCGGCATGTATAAACGTTTACCTCTTTACCGTTTAAAAGAACCTTATAGTCTTTAGAGTTTGGTACTTCGCAAGGGAAAACCGATTTTTCCCAAACATGTTTAAACTCTGAACAAGAAACCATATTTTTATCTCCATTTTTATATGTGACTTAAAGCCGCCTTATTTTTGACCATAATAACATATATTTTACCATTTGTCCATAAAACAAGGACTTTTTAAAAGGAAATTTTAAAATTTTAGTAACGTTTATATGCTTGTTATTTGTAAAAAATTATCCGCACTGTGCGCATCCGTGAAGGCGAGCCGCTGCGAATACATATTGACACTAATGAGTTGTTGCTTGTTTTTAATAGTATTATTAAAAGATATAATAATCTTAAAAACTAATATCACGCGTAGGCGAGTATATCATCAACGGCATAGCCGTTGCATATCATCATTGCGAAGTTTTTTAGATACACACCTGAAGGTGTGATGAGATACAATAACGGCATCGCCGTTATTGATGATATGCAGCCTAAGGCTGATGATATGCCATTGCTTCGCAATGGATAACAAAAAAGAACAGACTTTTCAGTCTGTTCTTTTTTGTGTTGGCACCGTTCTATTTTCCCGGGCAGCTGCCCGCCAAGTATCTTCGACGCTGATGAGCTTAACTTCCGTGTTCGGGATGGGAACGGGTGGACCCTCATCGCAATCGGCACCAACTGAGAAATCTACTGACTTCTCTATAAAACAGCATATGCTGATTTACACAAAAATATTCAATTAAATGGTGACCCGTACGAGATTCGAACTCGTGTTGCCGGCGTGAGAGGCCGGAGTCTTAGGCCACTTGACCAACGGGCCACGTTTGCACCTAAGTGCTATATAAAAACGGTAAATTACCGATTCTATCAGGTGGTGCACCATCAGGGACTCGAACCCGGGACACCCTGATTAAGAGTCAGGTGCTCTACCAACTGAGCTAATGGTGCATGTAATCACACCCTAAAAACTGAACAAAGGTAATGAAGCAAATGTTAGAGGAACGAAAAAGGTCAAGCCCTCGGTCTATTAGTACAGCCTAGCTGAATGTGTCGCCACACTTACACATGCTGCCTATCAACCCGGTAGTCTTCCGGGGACCTTACTAGCTTATGCTATGGGATATCTTATCTTGAGGCCGGTTTCACGCTTAGATGCTTTCAGCGTTTATCCGATCCGCACGTAGCTGCCCAGCTATGCCCTTGGCAG
>JAZSLH010000098.1:0-12110 GCA_045535275.1 Acutalibacteraceae bacterium | reverse complement strand
TTGAAAAGATAATTACCCCGACAGACCTTGATTTTGGAACTGTTTCGATAGTTATTCTGGTCCTTTCGGTTGTTTTAAAACTCTGGATGTTCTTCTTTAACCGCAAACTCGGCAAACGAATTGAGTCTTCGGCTCTTATTGCAACCGCAAAGGACAGTTTAAACGACTCTATAACAACCTTTGCTATTCTTGTTTCGGTTATTATTATGAATATTACCGACCTTAATATTGACGCTTATGTAGGCGTAATTATGTCACTGTTTATTCTTTGGTCGGGCTTTAAAACGGGAAAAGAAACGCTCGGTCCCCTTTTGGGCGAACCGATTGACGAGCAAACGGCAAAAACGCTTGAAAACGAGATTATGGCGTTTGACGGCTTTTTAGGTATTCACGACCTTATGGCGCACAACTACGGTCCCGGACGCTGTTTTGCTTCGGTTCACGTTGAGGTTCCCGCCGATACAGATATTGTTAAATGCCACGAACATATTGACCTTTGCGAGAAACTGGTTTTCGAGCGGACGGGAATTATGCTGACAATTCATATGGACCCGGTTGAAACCGACAACGAGAAACTAAACCTTGCTAAAAGCGTTATTGCCGAAAAAATCAAGGTTATTCACCCCGACCTTACCATTCATGATTTCAGAATGACCCCAAAAAGTGACGAGCGAACCAACCTTATTTTTGACGTTGTTCTTCCGATTGGATTAGATAAGGAAAAACAAGACATTAAACGCCAGATAGAAGATATTGCGGTTAGTATTGACCCGACATATCGGTGTGTAATAACCTTTGATTATAATTTTGTTGGAAAATAATTTTTGACACTGTGACTAAAAGGTAGTTGTGGTTAGGGATAAACCGATTTCGTCCCTAATCGCAACTCCCTAAGCGCAGTGTCTTTTTTTCGTGTTGGGAATAATATATAATGTAATTTTTATTTCGGAGTGAAAAATATATGAAATTCTTTTTAGCTTCAAATTCTGCCCAGGGGTTTATTTCGGAATTTAAAAACTGCTATGAGCCAAAAGATAATTGGTACGCTTACATTATAAAGGGCGGTCCCGGTACGGGAAAGTCCTCATTTATGAAAAAACTTATAAAAAAGGCTCGGGAAAAGGGGTTTGAAGTTTTAGAAATTTACTGTGCCAGTGACCCTTCTTCTCTTGACGGCGTTCTTATTCCAAAACTTAAAACTGCCGTTTTAGACGGCACATCACCTCATACGGTTGACCCGTCTTTTCCCGGGGTGAGCGAATGTATACTTAACTTCGGAGATTATTGGGACGAAGAACTGCTTAAAAAACAAGGTCGCGAAATTATAAAACTAACTTGCGAGAACAAAAAAATTCACAAAAGTGTTTCTAATCAGGTTGCCCTTGCGGGTGGTCTTATGGAAAAAGACCTTAAAGCGTCTCAAAAACTAATAAACAGTAAAGAAACCGAAAAACTTGAAAGCACGCTCATAAGCGAATATATTCCAAACAGAAATAGAAACGGAAAAATTATAAATCGGTTTTTGGGCGGTATTACGCCAAAAGGCCTTCTCTATTTTGGAGATTCGATTTTAGCAAAGAGGACTATTGGCGTTTTGGACCCGTTTGGTGCGGTATCTAACGCGGTTTTCGAACAACTAAAGGAAGAGGGAGTAAAAAGAGGGTTTGATACCGTAGTATTTAAAAACCCCGTTCTTCCAAACACACTTATTGACGGCATTTATTTACCCGAACTTGATGTTTGCTTTTTAAGAGAATATCAGTTTCTTAAGGTTTTAGCAGACCAAAATATTTCTTATAAGGAATTTGCAAAATCGGGCTTTGCCGAGCCGAAAGACAACAGTACGCTTATTTCAGAGTTGCTCAAAAATTCGGCAGAACTTTTAAGGCAGGCGAAAGAAAACCACGACCTGCTTGAAAAATGTTATATTTCGGCGATGGACTTTGAAAGTCTTAACAAGTTTTGCGACCGACAAATTGAAAAAATTATAAAATAAAAAAACGGCTATACAGCCGTTTTTTATTTTGTAAATTTAATTGGCGAAAAGTGGTTTTCGGATATATTTATTGTTGGAAAAGCCTTTTTAAGTTCGGTTGCCAAAACCGTTACCACAACATCTTCGGTTGCAAAATGACCCGCGTCAAGCAAGGTTATTCCGTTTAAGTGGGCGTTTAGAAAAACGCTGTGTTTAATGTCGGCGGTTAAAAAGGCGTCTACTCCCTTTTTTGAAACCTCGTCTAAAAGACTGCCTCCGCTTCCCGAACAGACCGCAACCCTTTTTATATGGGTATTTGTTCCGACATATTTTACGGGAAAGCCGAGTTTTAAGGACACTTGGTTTGCAAATTCATCGGCAGATACGGGGTCGCTCAGTTCCCCTATTCTGTAAAGGAAGCCCTCGCTGTCGGCAACCTTTTCGATATTATCAAGGCCGACGGCAAGACAGAGAGTGTCATTTACACCGCCGTCCGCCTGGTCGAGATTGGTATGAACCGAGATTACCGAGATGTTTGCCCTTAAAAGCCTGAAAACAATACTTTCATCGGTTACCGATTTAAGCGGGTCGAAAATTACGGGGTGGTGGCAAACGATTAGGTTTGCACCCTCATTTTGAGCCTGTGTTACCGCTTCTTCGGTACAGTCAAGGCAGACGATAATTCCCGTTACCTCGCTGTTTAAACTACCCACAAGGTGACCCGAATTGTCATAAGGCATAGCCGAAGAAAAGTCGTACCTTTCATCAAGCAGATTTAAAACATCGCAAACTTTCATATCAGTTACCCTTTTTAAAGGAATCTTTAAGGGCGACGGTCTGGTTGAAGATAAGGTCATCTTCCGCAGAATCCTTATCCAGACAGAAATAGCCCTGACGCATAAACTGGAAACCTTCGCCAATAGCAGCATTAGCCAAAGAGGCTTCTAATTTACAGTTCTTAAGCACGGTTAAAGAGTTTTCGTTAAGGTTTTCGGTAAAGGAACCGACATTTTCCTCATCAGACGGGTTTTCAACATTGAAAAGACGCTCGTAAAGGCGAACGGTAGCGTCGACCGCATGGGCAACACTTACCCAGTGGATAGTTCCTTTAACCTTTCTTCCGCCGGGCGATTCTCCGCCGTAGGAAGCGGGGTCGTAGGTTACGTGAACACAGATAATATTACCATTTTTATCTTCTTCGTGAGAAGCGTATTTAACAAAATAAGCACCTTTAAGGCGAACCTCTTTTTCGGGGCAAAGACGGAAATACTTTCCGGGGGGATTTAGCATAAAGTCGTCTTGCTCGATATAGATTTCGCGGGAGAAGGTAACAGTTTTGTTGCCGAGTTCGGGTTTGTTGGGGTTGATTTCAACCGAAATTTCTTCGGTTTTATCTTCGGGGTAATTATCAATTACAACCTTTAAAGGACGAAGCACCGCCATAGCACGATTGGCGTTCATATTCAGTTCGTCACGCACACAAGACTCTAAAAGGGCGTAGTCGATAACGCTATACGCCTTGCTGACGCCGATTTTATCGACAAAGGCGCGAACGGCAGAGGCGGGGTAGCCGCGTCTTCTCATTCCGCAAAGGGTTGCCATTCTCGGGTCATCCCAACCCGAAACAAGACCGTCGTTCACAAGTTTTAAACACTTTCTTTTAGAGGTCAGAGTGTAGTTTACATTCATTCGGGCAAACTCAATCTGGCGGGGGGCTTCGGGGATTTCAAGTTGCTCTAAAAACCAGTTATAAAGGGGACGGTGGTTTTCAAACTCTAACGAACAAAGAGAGTGGGTAACCCCCTCTTTAGCGTCGGAAAGAGGGTGGGCAAAGTCGTACATTGGGTAAACGCACCACTTATCCCCCGTTCTATGATGAGAAACCTTCATAATTCGGTAGATAATGGGGTCACGCATGTTGATATTTGAAGAAGACATATCAATTTTAGCACGGAGTACCATTGCACCGTTTTCAAATTCTCCCGCAGTCATACGGGCAAAAAGGTCTTTAGTTTCGGCTACCGGGCGGTCGCGGTAGGGACTGTTTTTACCGGGCTCTACAAGAGTTCCTCTCATTTCGCGAATTTGGTCGGGGGTAGACTCATCTACATAGGCCAGTCCCTTGTCGATAAGTTTAAGAGCACACTCATAGATAAAATCAAAATAGTCCGAGGCATAGTAAACATTATCCCAATCAAAACCGAGCCATTTAATATCTTCCATAATGGCGTCGACATATTCGGTATCTTCTTTGGTGGGGTTAGTGTCGTCTAAACGGAGGTTACACTTTCCGCCGTATTTATCGGAAGTTCCAAAGTCAATGCAGATTGCTTTGGCGTGACCGATATGAAGATAACCGTTAGGTTCGGGCGGGAAACGGGTTTGAACGCGAGAATAAACACCTTCGGCAAGGTCTTTATCGATAAAGTCGTAAATAAAGTTAGAGGGTAGAGAAACTACCTCGTCTAGAATTTTTTCGTCTGCCATAATGTCTCCTAAATTTTAGAAATAGCGTTATTTAAACGGGAAATACATTCTTCTTTGCCAAGCACCTTCATAATGCTGCAAAGGTCGGGGGTGTTTCTGCGGCCTGTGATTGCAATTCGAAGAATTGTAGAAAGGTCGCCAGCGCTTCCCTTATAGGCTTCTTTATTGGCTTTATATTCCTTTGTTTCAGCGGCAAAGCCAAGGTCAGAGCAGAGCGATTTAATTCGGCCAAACCATTCTTCTTTAGTATCGGTTTCACAGTAGACGCCGATATACTTTTTAAGGAAGGCCTTTACATCATCTGTATTTATATGCTCAGGGAACTCATAACAAGGGGTATAAAGTTCATTAAAGAAATAGGAACAATACTCCTTTGCCTCGTTCCATTTAGCAATATCTTTACGGGGTTTTGCGCAGTCGCGGTCGATAGCGAAAACGGCTTTTGTATATTCTTTGTCTTTAGAAAGAATATTATAAAACTCACCGTCGAATTCCTTTGCCCAGTCGAGAAGTTTTGAAACGACTGTTTCGCTGTCCATTGAAGAAACGACATTCTTTGAAACGTCAATAAGTTTGTCGCCGTCAAAGAGGGCTCCCGAAACCGACATTTTTTTAAGGTTAAACTTAAAGTTCTGGCGGGGAGCGTCCGGATTAGCACGGCGCCAATCTTCAAACTCACTTGAGGCAACCGTCATAAGATATTCAATAACGCTTTTAGCGTCGAATCCTTCCTCGGCAAAATAGTGAACAGCAGCCTCGGGGTCTTTACGCTTGGAAATTTTGCGTTTTGCTCCATTATCAAGTTTCATAATCGGAGCAACGTGACAGAATTTAGGCGGTTTAAACCCGAGAAGTCTAAAAAGTTGAATATGTTTGGGAACCGAAGAGAGCCATTCGTCGCCACGAATAACGTGGGTGGTTCTCATAAGGTGGTCATCAACGGCGTGGGCAAAATGGTAGGTTGGGATTCCGTCGGATTTAAGGAGAACAAAGTCTTCGTCATTTTCGGGAAGTTCAATTTTACCCTTTATACCGTCGTCCACAAAAATTCGGTTTTCTTCGTTTCCGGGAGATTTAAGGCGGACAACATAGGGTTTGCCCTCGTCTATTAAGGCTTTAGCCTCATCTACCGTAATATTTCTATGGACGGCAAATTCGCCGTGATATCCCGTACGGATTTTGTTTGCTTCCTGTTTTTCTCTAACAGCAGAAAGTTCTTCAGCAGTGCAAAAACAGGGGTAGGCAAAACCCTCTTTTACAAGTTTTTTAGCAAAACACTGATAAATTTCGGCACGCTGACTTTGTTTATAAGGGCCGTAGTCCCCTTTCTGCTCGGTGGGGGTAACAAAACCCTCGTCGATATTTATACCGAAACGGACAAGCCCGTTTATAATATCGTCAATTCCGCCCTCAATTTCACGCTTTTTATCGGTATCTTCAATTCTTGTATAGAAAATACCGCCCGTTGAGTCGGCACAGGTTCTGTTAACAAGGGACATAAACAGGGTTCCAAGATGAAGATATCCCGTAGGACTCGGGGCAATTCTTACAACCCTTGCACCCTCTTTAAGATTTCTTTCAGGGTAGAGGTTTTCATAATATTCGGGTTCTTTATCGATATGGCTAAAAAGCAGTTCAGCCATTCTTTCAAATTCGTTCATAGGGGGCTCACCTTTTTATTTTTGGGTATTTAAGAGTTTATTTAGTTCGTCCATAAAGGTATTTATGTCACGGAATTGGCGGTAAACCGACGCAAAACGGACATAGGCAACCTCGTCAATATCTTTAAGTTTTTCCATTACGAGTTCGCCGATTTTCTCACTTGAAACCTCACGGTCTAAAGTGTTTTGAATTTCGGTTTCGATTTCGTCGATAGCCTTTTCAAGAGTGTCAAGAGAAACGGGACGTTTTTCACAAGCACGAATCATTCCGTTAAGCACCTTTTCACGCGAGAAAGCCTGACGGGTTTTATCCTTTTTAATTACGATAATAGGAAGACTTTCAATAATTTCATAGGTAGTAAAACGACGGGCACACTGAAGACATTCACGTCTTCTTCTGATACGCTCTCCCTCGTCGGTAGGACGGGAATCGATAACCTTGCTTTCTTCATAACCGCAAAAAGGACATTTCATAACTTTGCCACCTTTACTTTTATTTTTGCCATATATAGTATATATTACCACAAAACAACACAAAAAAGCAACACTTTTTAACTTAAATCTTAAGCCTTCAGATATCTTAAATAATTCTTGCCAAAAGTATAATTTGTTGATAAAATATATAAAAACCTTAAAGGAGATTTTTATGAGTTTTCAAACACAGTTACCCCTAAAGAGCGATTTGATTGCAGTTATGCACACAAACATGGGAGATATTAAGATTAAACTTTTTAAAAACGAGGTTCCCCGCACGGTAAACAATTTCGTTGAACTTGCAAAAAAGGGATATTATAACGGAATAATTTTCCACCGAGTTATTAAAGACTTTATGATTCAGGGCGGTGACCCTACCGGTACGGGTATGGGCGGAGAGAGTATTTACGGAGAAAAGTTTGAAGACGAGTTCGACCTTAAACTTCATAACGTAAGAGGGGCTCTTTCAATGGCAAATGCAGGGCCAGACACCAACGGAAGTCAGTTCTTTATTGTTCAGGCAAACACCGTTCCCGACGGAATGATTGAGCAGATGGAGGCTCTTGCCGACAGAGGCTTCCCCGCAGAGACGGTTGCCGATTATAAGGCTTTAGGCGGAACCCCCTGGCTTGACTTTAAACACAGCGTTTTCGGTCAGGTTTTTGAGGGAATGAATGTTGTAGACGATATTGCTAATGTTCGTGTTGGTGCGGGAGATAAGCCCCTTTATGATGTCGTAATTGAAGGAATTGACATAGAGGAATTTTAATGAAGGACGTTTATATTGCAAAATGCGACAGTTACGAGCCGAGTACAGTTTGGTCGGCTATGGAAGAACTGCTCGTTTCAAGCGGTCTTTTAGACTTTGTTAAGCCTGATATGACGGTTGGAATTAAAGCAAATCTTGTTTCCTTTTTAAAGCCCGAAGCGGCGGGAACTACCCATCCCGAAGTTTTAAATGCTCTTGCTAAACTTATAACAGACAAAGGGGCAAAGGTTATTATCGGGGACAGCCCGGGCGGACTTTACACTTCGGCTTATGTAAACAAGGTATATAATGCGACGGGTATGAAGACCCTTATAAGAGAGGGCGTTGAACTAAACTCCGATTACGGTCAGACTTCTGCCGAGTTTGAAGAAGCATCTGTACTTAAAACCTTTCAGTACACCTCCTGGCTTGATAGGTGCGACGCGATTATTAACTTTTGCAAGTTAAAAAGCCACGGAATGATGGGTATGTCGGCGGCTGTCAAAAATATGTTTGGGGTAATTCCCGGCACAATGAAGCCCGAATATCATTTTCGTTTTTCAAACCACGAAGATTTTGCCCGAATGATTGTAGACTTAAATGAATATTTTAAGCCAAATCTTTGTATATGCGACGCGGTAATCGGAATGGAGGGCAACGGTCCGACAGCAGGAACGCCGAGGCATATCGGCGGAATTCTTGCTTCAAAATCGCCTTATAAACTTGATTTGGTATCTGCCGAAATTATTGGTCTTGATGTAAAACAGATTCCCACCGTTATGGCGTCGGCAGAACGCGGTCTTACTCCCCTTTCTACCGATGAAATTACCATAGAGGGCGACCTTGAAGGTCTTAAAATATCTGATTTTAAGAACATTGAGGTCCACAACAGTCTTCTCTTTAAAGGCGGAGGTTCCCCGCTTGAAAACTTTTACGGAAATGTTGTTAAAAACTTTCTTTCGGCAAAACCGAAACTTAAACCAAACGAGTGCATAGGGTGCGAAGAATGTAAAAGGATTTGCCCCGCAAACGCTATAGTTATGAAGGACAGAAAACCGCAGATAAACAGAAAACTTTGTATTAGATGTTTTTGCTGTCAGGAATTTTGTCCGAAAGGGGCTTTAAAGGTTAAACGCCCCGCTGTTGCAAAACTTTTAAACAAATAAAAAAACGGTAAAGCCTTGTGGCTTTACCGTTTTTTGTTATTTAGAAAGAAGTGCTTTATCGCTTGTAAATTCGCTTCCGCTTGCCTTTTCGAAAAGGCCGAGTAACTGATTTATAGTCAGTTTTTTCTTTTCTTCGCCCGAAACGTCAACCACAATTCTTCCCTCGTCCATCATAATAAGACGGTTACCATAGGTAATGGCGTCATGCATATTATGAGTAATCATAAGGGTTGTGAGGTTGTTTTCACGAACAATTTTTTCGGTTATTTCTAAAACCTTTGCCGCAGTTTTTGGGTCAAGGGCGGCAGTATGTTCATCGAGAAGGAGAAGTTTAGGCTTTTTAAGGGTTGCCATTATAAGCGTTACCGCCTGTCTTTGACCGCCCGAAAGCAGACCAACCTTTGCACTAAGGCGGTTTTCAAGCCCTAAATCAAGTTGTTTTAAAAGTTCTTTATACTGTATTCTTTCGGCCTTTTTAACGCCCCAACGGAATTTGCGTTTTGTGCCTCTTCTGGCAGCGATTGCAAGGTTTTCAGCAATTTCCATATCGGGAGCAGTACCCTTCATTGGGTCTTGGAAAACACGTCCTAAAAATTTTGCACGGCGGTATTCTGCCATATTTGTAACATTTACACCGTCTATTTCAATAGTGCCGTAGTCGGGTTTGAAAGCACCTGCAATAGCGTTAAGCATTGTAGACTTTCCGGCACCGTTTCCGCCGATAACCGTAACAAAATCTCCGTCATTGATAGTGAGATTAAGTCCGCTGAGAGCCGTTTTTGCATTTACTGTTCCGGGGTTAAAGGTTTTTTGAAGATTGGTTATTTTAAGCATTCGGCTCACCTCCCTGTTCTATTGGAAGGGATTTTTGCTTTTTAAAATATTCTCCCTTTAAATAAGGAACGGCAAGGAAAACGGCAACGATTATTGCCGAAAGCATTTTAAGATAGTCGGTTTTAAGTCCTAAAAGAATAACAAAGTTATAAACTATGTAATAAACCACTCCTCCGCCGACAACGCCGATAAGACTTACGACAAAGTTGGGTTTAATTTTAAGGGAAACCGACAGACCGATAAATATTGCCGCAAGGCCGATAACTATTGCACCTCTGCCATCGTTGATATTTGCCGAGCCTTTATACTGGGCTAAAAGAGCACCTGCGAGGGCAACGATTCCGTTAGAAAGGGCAAGGCCGATTACCTTATTCTTTTTAACGTTTATTCCTTGGGCACGGCTCATATCGGGGTTATCTCCCGTTGATTTCAGGGTTAAACCTATTTCGGTATAGAAGAAGAGCCAAAGCAGAACTATTACACAGGCGATTATAACGCCGAGCGTAACAATAGCCATTTTGTTGTTGCTCATACTGAGCATAACGGTATGAGTTCCGCCGACAAGAGAAACAAGCGATTTTCCGCCGAGAATTGCGAGGTTAACCGAATAGAGCATAAGTTGGCTTAAAATACCCGCAAGAATTGAGGGTATTCCGAGCGCCGTATGAAGAAAACCCGTAACAGCGCCCGCCAACATTCCTGCAATAAAGGCGACAAGAATGCTAACATAAAAGGGCACACCATTAGTAATTAAAACGGCACAGACACAGCCTCCGGTACATATTGAACCGTCTACCGTTAAATCTGCAATATCAAGGATTTTAAAGGATATATAGACGCCTATTGCCATTAAGCCCCAGATAAGACCTTCGGCAACTGCACCGGGTAAAGCATTTAAAAAAGCCATTATTTACCTCTTAAAAATTATTGTTGGGGAATTTCAATTCCGAGAGCAGTGCAGATATCGTTGTTATAAACAACAGAGGGTTCAATTGTTAAGACGCTGATATCTTCGGGAGTTTTGTTTCCAAGAAGAATTTCGGCAGCCATTTTACCGGTTTCAACACCGAGTTTATAGTAGTCGATTGCAAGACTTGCATAGCAGATAGAACCGCCGTAACTTGTATATACGGGGACCTTTTTGTCATTACAAATTGTTCCGACAACCGAGTCATTGTCGGCAACGGTATTATCAGAAGGAATGTAAATTGCTTTACACTCGTTTGCAGCCGAGGTTGTAACGGTTTGAAGTTCGGTGGTTTCAGAGAAGGTGTAAGCCTTTACAACAATTCCTTTAGCCTCGAAAAGTTGCTTAACAGCCTTATACTGAATAAGAGAGTTAGACTCGTTTGTGCAGTAGATAACGCCAACCTGGTCGCCCGCTTTAAGCGCTAAAGAGTCAATCATCATCTGAGCCTGGTCGGCAAAGGGAACAGCGTCGGAAGTTCCGGTTACGTTGGCGGGAATTTTTCCTGCGAAGGTGTCATTATAATCGGTAACCGAAGTTCCGAGCACGGGGATAGCAGTTGTAGCATTAGCAGCGGCAAGAAGTGCGGGGGTTGCGTTTGCCATTATAAGATTTACCTGCTTTGCAGTAAAAGTATTGATAATAGTAGTACAAACACTGGTTTCACCACTTGCAACCTGGGTGTCAAATTTAACGGTTTTACCGCTTTCAGCGAGGGCTTCGGTTAAGCCGTCTTTAAAGCCGTTAGTCGCTTTATCAAGCGATTCGTGCTCCATAAACTGACAGATGCCTACGGTATAGTCGGCTTTTTCTCCGCAAGAAGAAAGGGTCAGGCAACCGCAAAGGCAAAGTGCGACTGCCAAAGTAACTGATAACAACTTTTTCATAATTAAACTCCTTAAATTAAATTTAATTAACACGGATTCCCGTGAAAAAAACAATAAAAAACGTCCCTATTTCCCAAAAGGAAAACAGGGACGGTAAAAACCGCGGTACCACTCTGCTTCACCCTTTTCTCACAAAAAGGGCCTCATCGGGTGCGTTCACACCACAGCAAGATAACGGTTGCAACCGGTAAAGCCTACACAGCCAGAGCCTTCAGCCCACAGTTAACGGAAGGAATTCGCTTTGTTTACACGATACTGTTTCGCACCAACCAACAGTTCTCTGAACCGATTAAAACAGAGGTACTTATTTCCGCTCAA
Source organism: Acutalibacteraceae bacterium (assembly GCA_045535275.1). GTDB lineage: Bacteria > Bacillota > Clostridia > Oscillospirales > Acutalibacteraceae > SFWF01. The sequence goes on along the minus strand of JAZSLH010000098.1, from coordinate 593 downwards.
ACACTTTATATGAGTATTTTAACGAATGGTTCTCTTTTTGTCAAGAAAATTTTGCTACCGTTCTTCTCTGAAGTAGTTAAGACCAAGATTTTCAGGAGGTTGATTCTTTTTACGGCTTCTGATACTGGTAAAGATGAGAACGATTATTGTAACGACATACGGAAGCATTTTGAAAAGTTCCTGATTGGCAATATCAAGGCCTAAATAACTGTTCGCAACGTAAAGAGCACCGAACACAACCGAACCGATAACCGCAAGATTGGGTTTCCAGACCGTAAAGATTACAAGTGCGAGAGCAAGCCAACCCAGGTCGTCAATCATATATTCCCAAGTTCCCTCAAGGTAGTCCATAATAAAGGTCAGACCGCCAAGTCCCGCAATAGCACAGCCGATACAGGTTGCAAGATAACGGTAGAGGGAAACGTTTATTCCCGCAGCGTCGGCAGTTGCAGGATTTTCGCCCACAGCACGAAGATTAAGACCTATTCGGGTTTTACTTAAAACAAAGGCGCAAATAAGAGCAATTGCAATAGACAGATATACCATTATTCCAAAATCGAGGAAGAGTTCTCCAAAACCACCAAGTTCATCGG
>JAZSLH010000144.1:0-2938 GCA_045535275.1 Acutalibacteraceae bacterium | reverse complement strand
TTTGGAAACTAAATCGAGTTGGGTAACGGGCACGTAAAGGACGTCGCCTTTAGCGTATTTAATTTTAATATAGTCTTTTGTAACCGTACTTGTAGTAATGCGGTTTATTCCGTCGAAGACGCCTATTCCGTGGGACGCGTGGACTACATAGTCCCCCATTTTAAGTTCTTCAAGCGAATTGTATCCGTTTTTACTGTTTTTTATTTTAGAAGATTTGACACCCGACGATATGTGCGCGTGGGTTACAAAAAGAAATTTAAGTTCGGGAATTTCAAAGCCCGAAGAAAGTCCGCCAACCGTTACAACAACTGAGCGCGTTGGAAGAGCCTTAATCTCTTTAAGATACATAGCGCTAAACCCGGCTGAATTCAGGTCGGAGGCTAAAATTTGTGCCGATTTTTCGTTTCCGGCAGAAACTATAGCCGTTCCTCCGATTGAAAGGGTATACTGAATATCTTCCTTTAAAAGATTTAGGTCGCCTTTCCAGGCTGAGTTGGTTTTAAGGTTAAAGGCAGTAAGTTCTTTTAAGGCAAACGGCACCGAAGAGGGCAGAAAATTATCAAGAAGAATACCCTTTGAAACAAAGGCTAAAAGGTCGGTTTCGTCAAGATAGAGTTCTGCTGTTTTTTGCGAGAGAAAGCCCTCTTCAAGATAGGCTTTTATATCTTCATTTCTCTGTAAAGAAAGGGTTTTTATTCTTTCGCGAACCGCAACGGTTTCGGAGGTTATTATAAGCGGGTCTGAAATATAGTCAAAGACGGTTGAGTTTTGGCAGATAAAAGAAATATATCGGTCAAACGGAACCGAAACTCCCGACTTTATAGCGTCAATATCGTTTCGGATTACCGCTTTTTGTTTATCGGTTAGTTTTTTTGAGTTTTTAAGGTAATTTGAGAGTGTGTTGACCAAGACGCCGTGTTCACATACCGTTTCGGTGGCGGGAATAATTTTTACCGACTGTAGATTTTCCTGTCGGCGTTGGGTAAAAACATCGAAAGCCGAAACAGAATCTATTTCGTCCCCCCAGAATTCTATTCTGTAGGGATTTTGGCTGTTTGGACAGAAAATATCAAGAATTCCGCCACGAAGAGCAAACTGACCCACTCCCTCTACCAAATCACAGCGGGTATAACCCGAAGAGATTAAGGTTTTAATGAGAGCCGACGGCTCGGCAGTATCACCAACCGAAAGCACAGTAGTGTTTTTCTTAAGAGTTTGTGCCGACATTGTATACTGTGTTGCCGATTCTGCCGATAAACAGAGCAGGTCAAAAGCCCCATCCAAAAGTTTGGATAGGGTGTCTACACGCTTGTGTTCATATTCTTTTGAGGTCGAAACGAGGTTGCCTAAAAACAAATCTCTTGAGGGCAGAAGCAGAGCGTTTACACCAAGTTCCTTAAGGTCGTCGGCTATCCTCACCGCCTCTGCCTCGTCGGGAGTAATAAGAACTCCCTTTTTTTCGGTATCCTTTAAAAGCGCAGAAATTAAGAGCGCTTTATGGACCGACGAAAGTCCGTTTGCTTCGACCGGCAGTTCGTTCGACATCACTGAGTTTATCAGGGTTTTATACCCTGATGTTCGGCGTATCACCGAGTTTAAAAACTCCATTATGCCTCCTGTTTGCTTATCTGGAAAACTTATTCATTGCAGAGTCGATACCTCGACAGAGAATTTCGTTTACTGCCTTTACTGTACTGGAAAGGGCGTTTTCTATACTTTTCTTTTCGTCATCTTTAAATTTACTGAGCACCCAGTCTTTAAGGTCATAGTCGGGGTGGGGTTTTGCGCCGACGCCGATTTTAATTCTGGGGAATTCGTCGCTGCCAAAAACCTCAATAATATCTTTTATTCCGTTGTGGCCCCCTGCGCTTCCCTTTCGCCTTATGCGGATAGTACCGGGGTTTAGAGAGATATCATCATACATTACAAGTATATTATTTATATCAATTTTATAAAACTGAGCCGCCGCCAAAACAGCGCTTCCCGAACAGTTCATATAGGTCAGGGGTTTAAGAAGCAATACCCTTTTATCAACAATATTTACCTCGCCGATATAAGCATTAAACTTCGATTTATTACAGGTAGTGTCGTATTTTTCGCAGATAGCGTCCATTGCCATAAACCCGACATTATGACGGGTTGACTCATACTGAATTCCGGGGTTGCCGAGACCGACAATCATCATATCAAAACTAGAAGACGCAAATTTTTTCTTAAAACTTTTAAACATCATATCACCGAAGTAATATTAACATAAAAAACCATTTTAAGCAAGTTAAATATGGCACTTGACATTTATGGAAATTAGTAATATTATAAAACTAGTAATATAAATGTATAAAATGTTGACAAGGACAGTAGCCCTATCGGTTTTTTAAGAGAGCGCAGGTCTGAAGGCTGAAAGCCCGCGTATTAACCGATTTGTGTGAACACCACCTTTGAGTGTCTGCCGAAAAAGGCAGAACGGGTACCTTCCGTTAAAGAGGCAGAAAGCGGCACTTTTGTGCAATGCGGGTGGAACCGCGGAGTTTGTTTTTTAACTTCGTCCTGTTTTCAGGGCGAGGTTTTTTGTTTTATAATAATTTCTTTTTAAGGAGATATGCTTTATGAAGATTTCACTTAGAGGCGATATCAGAGAATTTGAAAACGGAGTAAATCCTTATGATATTGCAAAATCTTTTGGCGGCGGTTTTTTTAAAAATGTTTGCGCCGCAAGGGTAAACGGAGAAAACGCCGACCTTAGAGCCGAACTTAAAGACGGCGACAGCGTTGAACTTTTAACCTTTGACGACCAATACGGACGCTGGACCTACCGTCACACCGCTTCGCATATTTTAGCCCAGGCGGTTAAGCGCCTTTATCCTGAGGCTAAACTTGCAATCGGCCCTGCGGTTGAGGACGGTTTCTACTATGACATTGATTCCCCCGTTATGTTCAC
>JAZSLH010000020.1:0-9161 GCA_045535275.1 Acutalibacteraceae bacterium | reverse complement strand
GACGATTCTTGCAACCCCGAAATCAGAAGAAACGGAACTCCCAAAGAGTTCGACTTTGAGCCGAAGGCACATTGGGATATTGGTCAAAACCTTGGAATTTTGGACCCCGAAACCGCCGCAAAGGTTACGGGAACCCGTTTCCATTTTTATAAGGGTCTGGGTGCTAGACTCGAGAGAGCGATTATCTCCTATTTCCTTGATACCCATACCGAGCATGGTTATACCGAGATACTCCCTCCCTTTATGGCAAACCGCGCTTCAATGACCGCAACGGGACAACTTCCAAAATTTGAGGAAGACGCTTTCAAACTTTCAAACGGAGAATATTTCCTTATTCCTACCGCCGAAGTTCCCGTTACCAATATGCACCGCGACGAAATACTTGAGGGTTCGGCTCTGCCTATAAAATACTGTGCTTATTCGGCTTGTTTCCGTGCCGAAGCGGGTTCTGCGGGAAGAGATACAAGAGGTCTTATCCGTCAGCACCAGTTTAACAAGGTTGAACTTGTAAAGTTTGCCGACCCCGAAAACTCCTATGAGGAACTTGAAAAATTAACCGCCGACGCAGAAAGAGTTCTTGCCGGACTAGGTCTTCCTTACAGAGTGGTTTGTCTTTGCACGGGCGACCTTGGTTTCTCAAGTGCCAAAACCTATGATATCGAGGTTTGGATGCCCTCTTATAACAGATATGTTGAAATTTCTTCCTGTTCTAATTTTGAGGACTATCAGGCTCGCCGTGGTTCTATCCGCTTTAAAAAGGCCCAGGGCGAAAAAGCCCAGTTTGTTCACACCCTTAACGGTTCGGGCGTTGCGGTTGGAAGAACGGTTGCGGCAATTCTTGAAAACTTCCAGAATGCCGACGGCTCGGTTACTGTTCCCGAAGCCCTTCGCAAATATATGGGCTGCGACATTATAAAATAGTCGGTTTACCCCTAATAATTTTATTTGGAGGCATTATTATGTTTTGCAAAAATTGCGGCACCGAAATAGAAGACGGAGCAGTTCTTTGTCCGAACTGCTTAGCATCAGAAGAAAAAACCGAAGATACATCATTACCTTTAGAAACTAACGAAACCCCAAAAAAGAAAAAAAGCAAAACCCCGATAATTGTTACAATTATTGTTGCGGCAGTTTTGGTTCTTTTCTGTGTGCTTCCCTGTATAATATGTATTATTATTGCCATTTTGGGCGGCGGAATGTCCGCTGTTACCGCGTGGTTCAAAGTAAAAACTCCCGAGGCTGACTTCAGTCCTAATAATTCGATTGTCGAGGAGTTTGAAGATGAAGAAAGCGACGAGGATTCCTTTGCAAACAACGAGCAAGAGGAAAACCAAAGCGATTCCGAGAACATTTTCTACAACCCCAACAATACGGGAATTACGGTAGGCGAAGTTACAGTTCTTCCAACCTTTGTTAAATGGGAGACCGACGGTTCGCTCTTTGTCAGATGTAATATCGTAAACGGAAGACCTTATCAAGTTTATGACCTTAAACTTACAAACTTAAAAATTTACAATGCTTATAATCAACTTGTTGCCGAAGGCGATTTTGGCGAATTTGAGGGAGTCAGTATTTCCTCTTTCACTTATGTAGACGCGGTGGAACTTACCTTCCCCAGTGAATGTGTATATGGCTACGGAACAGATATTACCTCAATTACATACGAAAGCACCTTTGAATTCAAGGAAGAAACTTTTTAAATAAAACTTAAAAAGACCGCTGATATGCGTCGCATATCAGCGGTCTTTCTTTTTATACAGTCGGAACTTCGCCGTCAACAACCTGTTTCATAAGGCTTTTTGCCTTGTCGACTGTTTCCTGGTCGGGAATCATTACATAGGCTTTAAGACCGAGCGAATAACACTTTCTTGAAGCCCCCGCCCCCGAAACAGAATAGGAGGTAACATTCCATTTAGTTGATTTATTTATCTGGTTTCTGACCAGTTTTGCGATTTCTTCGTAAGGGATACTCGTTTCGAAACTGCCCTTAATTCCGTCAAGGGTTTCGGTGTATCCCGTCAGAATTGCGGGACTGCACATCTTGTTAATTACCCCTTTTATAACCTCCATCTGATGTTTGCCTCTTTGTCGGTCACCGCCGGGAAGTTGCTTTCTTGCCCTTGCAAAGTGAAGTGCCGACTGACCGTCGAGGAAGTTATCTCCCTTTTTATAGACGTATGCCAACCCGACCTTAAAATCATAATCTGAATGAACCGTAATTCCGCCAAGGGCGTCGATAATATCTTTAAAGCCGTCAAAATTAACCTTGAAATAATAGTCAATCTCGGTGTCGTAAAGCATTTCAAGGGTTTCTTTGCTGACATTTATACCGTAAATTCCCGCGTGGGTCAACTTGTCAAGAGAGCCTTTTGAGTTTGACAGGGGAACATAATAATCTCTCGGGGTGGAAACAAGTAAAATTTGTCCCGTTTCGACATTGACGGTTGCAAGAATATTAACGTCGCTTCGGCTTCTTTTGGTAATTCTGCCTGTTGTATCAATTCCGCTGAAATAAACCGTAAAGACCGAGTCTTTAAGTTTAGAAACCTCATTATCTTCAACAAAAGCCATTTCTTTTTCAATGTGAATTGTGCAAAGTTCGCGTATTTTACTTAAATCTTCTTCGTGACCCTCAAGGTCTTCAAGCAGGTCTAAAAAACCTTTGTTTATAACAACCGCATCGACACTTTGTGAAGTTAAAAGCGAGTCCATAATTTCGCCAAGTCCGTCAAATTCTTCGGTTTTAGGCGTTTTGGAAAGCGTTTTAGAAATTTCTTTAAGGGCAGTATCGGTATTTTCTCTATCCAGAAAACCCAGAATAGCAAAGGTGTAATCTTTAGCGTCGGAAAGTTCTTTAGCGGGGTCGTTCTTCCTTACAAAAATACCTATATCGGCATATTCTGCCGAGGGTTTTGTAATGTGGCTTAGTGCCGCAGCACCCGAAACAATATAATATCCGCTTATAATCTCAACTATGACAATAAGTGCGGCCAAGACCGTTCCTATAACGGCACGGATTTTATGCGACGGTTCTCTCGTCAGCAGATAAACGGTTAACCCAAGAAAGAAAAGCATGGCCGAAACCGAAACAATTACCGCCGCTGTCAAAAGCCCTGTGCATATAAGAATAACAACAAAAGCGACAGAGAATACAAGCAGAACTGCCGTTACAATAAGCCCGAATAGTTGTTTTTTCAAAATTTCTTTCATAAAAACCTCAAGTTGATTTTTTATTTGCGATTACTCTTAAGTGAGAGGTTGACCTTTTCGCCTCGTTTTATGCGTTCGCGGAATTCCGCAGTGGCGGTAAAGAGGGCGTCGCCCGAGGAGTTGATTGCCGTTTCAAGCGAGTCTTGAACAACGCCGATTATAAAGCCGACACCGACCACCTGCATTGCAACATCTGAACCGACGCCAAGCAGAGAACAAGCCATTGGTATTAAAAGCAGAGAACCTCCCGCAACTCCCGAAGCACCGCAAGCACCCAGGGTAGCAACAAAACTTAAAATAATGGCAATAAGTATATTAACCTCTATTCCTTGAGAGTGAGCGGCGGCTAAAGACATAACCGTAATTGTAATTGCCGCCCCGTCCATATTTATGGTAGCGCCAAGAGGGATAGACACACTGTAGTATTCCCTGTCAAGCCCAAGACTTTCACAAAGTTTCATATTAACGGGAATATTTGCGGCGGAACTGCGGGTAAAGAAGGCGGTAAGACCCGATTCTTTAAAACATTTAAGAACAAGGGGGTAGGGGTTGCGTTTTAAAGCGATTCCGACAATAAGCGGGTCAACAATAAGGGCAACCGCTAACATACAACCGACTAAAACGAGAAGAATTTTTCCGTAGTCGGTAAAAATTTCAAGTCCGTATTCGCCGACAGAAGAGTAAACGAGCCCTAAAATTCCAAAGGGGGCAAGTTGAATTACAAAACCGACCGTTTTAGAAACGGCAGCCGAAATATCGTTTAAAAACTCTTTTGTTTTATCCCCCGCAATAGCACGGAAAGAAAGGCCTAAAACTACCGACCAGGTCAGAATTCCGACATAGTTTCCGTTTATTAAGGCGCTAACGGGGTTTTGAACCATATTAGTAAGAAGTGTTCCGAAAACCTCGCCAAGCCCCGTCGGAGCCGACTGCTCAGAGGCCTCGGTAAGAGGCAGAGTAACGGGGAAAAGATAACTTGCAACAACGGCGACTACGGCGGCTAAAAAGGTGCTTAGCAGATAGAAAATAATAACCGTTTTGAACCTTGAGCCAATTCCTTTTCCTGCTGAGGCAATAGAGGATATAACCAAAACAAAGACTAAAACGGGGGCGATTGCTTTAAGGGCTCCAACGAAAATATCGCCGAAAAGGCTTATAAACGCCAACTGTTTTACAAAAAGGCCCAAACAGACGCCGATTACAAGACCGATAGCAATTCGCAAAATAAGAGGAGTGCCGGTATAAAACTTAACAACTTTTTTCATATCTTTCTCCTAAAATTATTATATACATCTATTTTATACACTATCACGCCTAAAGTCAACAGATATGAGTTTAGATAATAGTTCTTGAAAAAGGAGTGAAGAAGTAATATAATAAAATAAGTATATAATATCACTTAAGGGGGTATAATATAATGTTAGCGGCGCAAATTGCGGCAGTAATAATTTTCGCTCTTATGTTCGCGCTTATTGTTATGGATAAAATAGAGCGTCACTTCGTAACCCTTGGCTGCGGTGCTTTAATGTTTGCCGTTGTTTTCGGCATAATTATGGGAAGCGGTTCTGCGGCGTGGGAAACGCTTAATATTACGGCTTTTGGCAACCTTGATTTCTGGTATTCTCATTCGTCCGGGGGAGAGGTTTCTCACGGAATTGACTGGGCAACTATTGTTTTCCTTGCGGGAATGATGGTAATGGTTGAGGGAATGGCAAAATCGGGCGTTTTCCGTTGGCTTTGTATGTGTCTTGCAAAACTTGTTCGTTATAAAACAACCCCGCTTTTTATTGCCTTTATGGTAATGTCGGCGGTTCTTGCTATGTTTATCGACAGTATAACGGTTATCCTTTTCCTTGCAGCAGTTACTATCGAACTTGCAAGACTTTTAAAGTTTAACCCTGTTTCTATGATACTTGCCGAAATTTTCTGTGCAAATCTGGGCGGAAGTGCAACAATGTGCGGCGACCCCCCAAATATTATAATCGGCTCAAAACTCGGCTATTCTTTTACCGATTTTCTGCTTAATACCGGCCTTATTGCTTTAGTGGGTCTGGTTGTTATTGTTTTCTATTTTTATTTTATTAACCGTAAAAGTCTTAAAGAGGCAGATAAAAACCAAATAGACATCGCCTCAATGCCCTCGCCGACTTCGGCAATCGTCAGCAAAAGGGATTTTATAATAAGTATTATAATCTTCTTGTTGGCGGTAGTGCTTCTCGTTACCCACGCTAATACAGGACTTTCGGTTGCAACAATCGGTGCGGTTGTTGCCGTAATAACCCTTTTAACCGCAGGAAAAGGGGTTAAAGAAATACTTTCCAAGGTTGACTACAAAACGCTCCTTTTCTTTGTAGGACTGTTTATGGTGGTCGGCGGTCTCGAACAGACCCATATTCTTGAACTTATAGCAAACTTTATAGCAAATGTTTCGGGCGGAAATCTTATGGTAATGGTTGCTATAATAATTTGGGTGTCGGCTTTGGCTTCGGCTTTTGTGGACAATATTCCCTTTGCCGCAACAATGGTACCTGTTATATCAAATCTTGCCGCTTCTCCCGCAATTCCGCTTGATACTCTTGCCTGGGGTCTTGCAATGGGAACCGATATCGGCGGATGTGCCACCCCGATTGGCGCTTCGGCAAATGTTGTGGGAACCTCGGTTGCCGCTAAAAACGGATATATGATTGGTTGGGGCAAATTCTGCAAAGAGGCAGTTCCCGCCACAATTATTGTTATCGCTATCTCTACCGCTATCATTTTCTTAAGATATTGTTAAGTTGAGGAGGGTAAATATGTCAAATCAGTATATCGTAACTATCGGCCGCGAATTCGGAAGCGGAGGAAAGCACATCGGCAGAGCCCTTGCAAAAGAACTCGGCATAGGTTTTTATGACCGCAATATTGTTGAAAAAATTGCTGAAGAACTCGATACCGACGCAGAGAATCTTCATAAATACGCCGAAAAGAAAAGACGCCTGTTTTTTAACAGAACGGTTAAGGGGCATACAACCGCCCTTGAAGACCATGTTATTGAGCATCAGTTTGATTATATCCGCCGTCTTGCAGATTCGGGAGAGTCTTTCGTTATTGTCGGAAGATGTGCCGAAGACGTTTTAAGAGAAAGAAAGGGCGTTATAAGCATATTTATTAAGGGAGAGCGTCAGTATAGAATAGGTCGGGTTATGGAGCAGTTTGAACTAAACCGCGAAGATGCGACCGAAAAAATGGACCGCCATGACCGTACCCGAAAAGCCTATCACGACCACTACTGCAAGGGCAAGTGGGGAGATATAAACAACTACGACCTTTGTATTGAGGCTTCTCATTTTAAAACGGCGGGAACGGCAAGTTTCCTTGCGGAATATGTAAGAAAAAGACTTGGATAATTTAAAGCCCACTCTGTCGAGTGGGCTTTTTGTTGCAAATTTTTGGCAGATGTGGTAATATACTAAAGTTGTAAAATAAAACTAGGAGAAATTTATGGCTGACATAAAGAATGAAATAAAAAGGCGAAGAACCTTTGCAATAATTTCCCACCCCGACGCCGGAAAAACAACCCTTACCGAAAAATTGCTCCTTTACGGACGTGCAATTCAGTCGGCGGGTTCGGTTAAGGGAAAGCAAAACGACAAACACGCCGTTTCCGACTGGATGGAAATTGAGAAAAAGAGAGGTATTTCTATTACCTCATCTGTTCTTCAGTTTGAGTATAACGGGTATTGCATAAATATTCTTGACACTCCCGGACACCAGGACTTCTCGGAAGATACCTATAGAACCCTTACCGCTGCCGACAGCGTTGTTATGGTAATTGACGCGGCAAAGGGTATAGAACCTCAAACCCGAAAACTCTTTAAGGTTTGTGCAATGCGTCATATCCCCATCTTTACCTTTATTAACAAGATGGACCGCGACGCGAGAGATTCCTTTGAACTTCTTGACCAACTTGAAAAAGAGTTTGGAATAGGAACCTATCCTATGAACTGGCCAATCGGCTCGGGAACCGACTTTAAAGGGGTTTTCGACCGCGAAAAGAGAAGAATTTTAACCTTTTCCGACTCTCACGCAGGTTCTGACAGAATTGAGGCAATAGAGTGCGAACTGACCGACACTGAAAAGTTAGATTCTCTGATTGGCCCTTATATGAGGGAAACTCTTGTCGACGAAATTGAACTTTTAGACGGGGCTTCTTTTGACTTTGATTTAGAAAAGGTCAGATGCGGTAAACTTTCCCCCGTTTTCTTCGGCTCGGCTCTTAACAACTTCGGCGTTGAGCCTTTCCTTGAAAACTTTCTGACTATGACAACCGAGCCTCTGCCTTACCGCTCGGGCGACGAGTTTATCGACCCGACAAACGAGAGTTTTTCTGCCTTCGTTTTCAAGATTCAGGCTAATATGAACAAGGCCCACCGTGACCGAATTGCCTTTATGCGAATTGTTTCGGGAAAATTCGAAAGAGCAAAAGAGTATTTTCACGTTCAAGGCAAAAAGACAATTAAACTTTCCCGCCCTCAACAGATGATGGCAGACGAGAGAGCCGTTATTGACGAGGCTTATGCGGGGGATATAATCGGCGTTTTCGACACGGGTATTTTCTCAATAGGCGATACAATCTGCGACGCTAATATGAAGGTTGAATACGCGGGAATACCCACCTTCGCCCCCGAACATTTTGCCCTTGTTGAGCAGATAGATTCCTTAAAGCGTAAACAGTTCGACAAGGGAATTACCCAGATTGCCCAAGAGGGTGCAATTCAGATGTTCTTTCTGCCCGACAGCGGTATGGAAAGGGTTTATGTCGGGGTTGTCGGAATGCTTCAGTTCGAGGTATTAGCCTATAGAATGGAAAGTGAATACGGGGTTAAATATCACCGTCAGGATACCGCACACACCCTTGTGCGTTTTGTCGAAAAGAGCGAAAAAGACCTAAAAGATTTAAACCTTATGCAGTCTACAAAATGGGTTAAGGACCGCTGGGGAAGAGATTTGCTTATCTTTACCGCCGAGTATGAAATAAACTGGGCACTAGATAAAAACGAAGGTTTAGTCTTAAAAGAATTCAGCCAAATGCAAGAATATTAAATAAAAAAGCACTGTGCGTTGCACAGTGCTTATCTTATCTCAAAAACCTTTTGTTTTTTGCCGTCAAAAAAGCCGTAATCGGTTACCTCAACCTCGACATTCTTATCGGGGTATTCAAGAATATAAGCAATTTCGGCATAATACTCTACACCGCCTTTTATATTCTTAAGTTGGTCGTTTAAATCATAATTACATTCTCTTGGAAGTTCATCGGTATATTCGGTAAGGCTGACGCCGTTTTGGTAAACGCAGAAGTCACCTTCATATAGAAGTGCGGTAGGAGTTTTGCCATTATTTTTTAAAAGGTATTTAACTATTATAATATCTTCGCCGTATTCGTTTTCGCATAAACGGCAACTGTCTATTTCAATTTCGGCAGAACTCATAACTGTGCCCTCTGCAATGATGCCAACCAAGAACATTGAAATCGGTGAAGATAAAACTGTAATAACTCCGGCAAAAATAAAAACAAGTATTGAAGCGATAACTATTAAAGCAATGTGACCTTTTTTCATATAAACACACCTCTTAATTGATATGTTCTGATTATACCATAGCGGCGTGTTGTTTTCAACTCCTACAAAAAAGCACCGAGAAAACTCGGTGCTTTTTTTGTAGGTTTAAATTAGCAAACGCCTTGAGCAATCATAGCCTCGGCTACCTTTTCAAAGCCGGCGATGTTGGCGCCTGCAATAAGGTCGCCTTCCATTCCGTACTTCTTGGCAGCAGCGGCAGAAGCGTCGAAAATGTTTTTCATAATCTGCTTAAGTTTAGCGTCAACCTCTTCTGCGGTCCAACTGTAACGCATTGAGTTCTGGCTCATCTCAAGACCCGAAACAGCAACGCCGCCGGCGTTAACTGCTTTACTG
>JAZSLH010000074.1:0-13909 GCA_045535275.1 Acutalibacteraceae bacterium | reverse complement strand
TACGCCCCGGTTCAAATCCGGGTGGTGCCTCCAAAAAATAAGGCACTTCGAAAGAAGTGCCTTATTTTTTGTGTTTGTGTCCGCAGGACACAACATCGTTTGACCGCTTGCGGTCAACATCATTTTTTGCGAAGCAAAAACATCATATCGCATAGCGATACATCATTTCTTCTTGCCCATTTTCTGCCTTGATGTTATAATATACTCAAATTTGGTGCATACTTTTAGTGACAAATTTTTGCAAACTTTAGTTAATTGACATCAACTTATATAAGTGCTATAATACCTAAAAAGTTTCATTAAATTTTATATCCTAATAGGAGTGATTAAACATGAAATTAATTATTAAAGAAAATTATGAAGCAATGAGTGAATGGGCTGCAGAGCATATCGCTAATGCGATAAATGAGCATAAGGCTGACCGTCCGTTTATCCTCGGTTTACCCACCGGTTCATCTCCCCTTGGCGTTTACAGAAAACTTATCGAAATGAATAAGGCAGGTAAGGTTACCTTTAAAAATGTAGTTACTTTCAATATGGATGAATATGTTGGTTTGCCCAGAGAGCACGACCAAAGTTATTGGTATTTTATGCACGACAACTTTTTCAATCATATTGATATTCCTGCAGAAAATATCAATATTTTAGACGGTATGGTAGAGGATTTGGAAGCGGAATGTCAGCGTTATGAAGAAAAAATTGCTTCGTATGGCGGAATTGATTTATTCCTTGGCGGTTGCGGTATTGATGGACATATTGCGTTTAACGAGCCTTTCACTTCACTCTCTTCAAGAACCGGAGTTCGCTCCTTGACAGAAGATACTCTGATTGCTAATTCCCGCTTCTTTGATAACGATGTTAATAAGGTTCCCAAAACCGCACTCTCGGTGGGTGTAGGTACTGTATGCGACTCCAAACAGGTGCTGCTTGTAATCAATGGTCACAATAAGGCTCGTGCACTTCGTCATTGTGTTGAAGGCGGAGTTGACCACGCTTGGACAATCAGTTCTCTTCAGTTACACCCCGACGGAATTATCGCTTGCGACGAAGCCGCTTGCGGAGAGTTAAAGGTTGACACATACAAATACTTTAAGGAAATTTACAAAAACGAAAAATAACCTTAAAAAAGGCAAAATATTTTAAATTCAATAATATATATTAAGAATGATTTAACCCCTTATTTGCTTGACAAATAAGGGGTTAAATGTTATAAAAAAAATAGAACTTTTAAATAAAGGTTGTGGTTATATGTTCGAAAAAGCAAAATGGATAGCAAAGGGCCAATGGGACTCAGGTCGCTGGTCAATGCCAACCACCGACAATCTTGGTGCTTGTCCTATGTTTGCAAAAACTTTTGTAGTTGAAAAGGTTGTAAAAAATGCAACTTTAAGTGCAGTAGGACTAGGTCAGGGCGACTTCTATCTAAATGGTAAGCGTATAGGAGATACTGCCCGTACTACCCACCCAACCAACTATCGTGAAACTGTTATATATAATGTTTACAATGTAACCGATTTACTTGTTTTGGGTAAAAACCGAATTGGTGCAATAGTTGGACATATTGGCTACTGTGATTCAAGATTTTTCTGGCGTTCGGTCAATAAAATGCTTTTGCAACTTGATATAGAGTATCAGGACTCAACCACCGAAACCATAGTCAGCGACAGTTCATTTAAAACACACGATTCGCATATTTTATTTTCAGCAAAACTTTGTGGTGAAAAAATTGATGCGAATTTATACATTAAAGATTGGTGCAGTCCGGATTTTGATGACAGCAGTTGGGAAAATGCGAAAATCACAAAAGCACCGGGCGGGGAACTTCGTACAACAATTTGCCCTCCAATTAAAAACTTTGAAATTTTAAAGGGAACAGAAATTGCCCCCGGTATTTATGACTTTGGAGAGAACACAAGCGGATACGCAAGAGTAACTGTTAAGGGTAAAAAGAATGCAGAAATTCAGGTGCTGTATTCTGAACGCTTTTGTGCCGAAACGGGTGAACTTGACCGCAAGAATATTCTTGCCCAAACCGGAGCTCACCCAATGGGTCATACCGATGTGTTTGTTTTAAGCGGAAAGAAAGATGTTTTTGAGCAATATTTTTCATACCACGGTTTTCAGTATGTTCAAATAATAGGGGAGTATGAGGAAATAAGTGTAGAAGCTGTTGTTACTCATACAGACTTAAAGATTTCATCTCATTTTTGGTGTGATAACCAAATGATAAACGCTATTCACGATGCAACGGTTCGTTCGGTTTTAACAAACGCTCAAGGGTTTTTGGTAGACTGCCCTCATCGTGAGCAAAACCCTTGGACAGGCGACGGTCTTATGAGCGCAGAAGCCATCAATGTTGGGTTTGATGCATACGCTTTCTTTTATGAATGGATGCTTAAGTTCAAGGATGACCAACTTAAAAGTGGTGGTCTTGCGGGTATAGTGCCTACAATTAACGTTTCTTGGGAATATAATTTTGCCAACGGACCCGACTGGGATAGTGCAATTATTCACATTCCCTATCAAACCTTTAAATATACTGGCAACCGCAAGATAGTTGACGATATGTGGGACAATATGTGCAAGACCCTTAATTATCTTGGTTCTCTAACCGAAACAAACCTGCTTTCCTGCGGTCTTGGAGACTGGGCTCCAGAAGGTGAACGCTGCCCGACCGAAATAACCGATACAACATACTATATGTTGGACGCACTTATGATGGCTGAAATGGCAACAGCAACAGGCAGAGATGCTGAGCCATTTAAAGAACTTGCCAAAAAAATTAAACGGGATTTCCGTAACGTTTATGTAAAAGATGGTAAATTAACCGTAATGCACCAGACGGCCCTTTCTTGTGCTATTTTTGCAGGTTTCTTGAACGAGGCAGAAAAGAAAACAGCGGTTGAAGACCTAAAACGCCTTTTAGTAGAAAGTGGCTATGCCTTTAAACTTGGCTGCCATGGGCTTGTTACTATTTTTGATGCGCTTAGTGATAACGGAGCAATCCAAGAACTGTTTGATACCGTTGTAAATGATAAGCCAAACGGTTATGCTCATAGTATTAAAGCAGGTCTTACAACTCTGCCGGAACATTTCTCGATGTATGCTTCATTAAATCATCATTTCAGAAGCCCTGTCGATGCATGGTTTTATAAACATCTTGCCGGAATTAAACTCTGCTCAATCGGTTTTGATGATGTAGTAATTGAGCCTAAATTCGTAAAAGGAATTAATGAACTTAAAGCAGATGCTTTCGGAATAAGTGTTTCTTATAACAAAGAATCTGTTTATGTTTCGTCACCATACGACTTTACTTTAAAATTAAACGGAAATAGTGACAAAAAAACTGCCGGAACTTATACTTTTAAAAGATAAAAATAAGAGATAAAGTCCAAAGTGGCTTTATCTCTTGCTTTTTTTAAGAAGTATGATATTATTTTTATTGACACAAACCCTAAAAAATAGTAAAATCTTATTGTAAATGTATTCTTTATTAAGGAGGATTATTGTGTCTTATTGTCTGGCAGTTGATATAGGTGCTTCAAGTGGACGACACATTTTAGGCGAGATTAAAAACGGTAAAATCATAACCGAGGAAGTCTACCGCTTTGAAAACGGAATGATAAATAGCGATGAGGGTCTTTTGTGGGACATAAATTCCCTTACCGAAAATGTAATCAGCGGAATTGAAAAATGCAAAGAACTTGGTAAAATTCCCGAGACCGTTGCTATCGATACTTGGGGAGTTGACTATGTTCTGCTCGATAAAAACAAGAAAGAAATGATGCCCGCCTTTGCCTACAGAAACAGCCGTACCGCAGGTGTTCCCGAAAAGGTTTTTTCTATAATGTCAAAGGAAGAAATTTATAAAAAAACGGGAATTCAAAAGCAGGATTATAATACAATTTATCAACTCTTCTGTGAAAAGGAAAGCGGAAGGCTTGAGGGTGCAGAGTATTTTTTAATGATTCCCGAATACCTCTCCTTTAAACTAACAGGACAAATTAAAAACGAATATACAAACGCCACTACAACAGGTCTTGTCAATGCAAAGGATAAAACCTGGGATACAGAACTTCTAAATGCTTTAGGCATTAAAACTTCAATTTTTGGAAACCTTTCACTCCCCGGAGAATATATCGGGAACTTTACCGCCGAAATTAAGAACCGTGTTGGTTTTGGTGCAAAGGTTGTTTTCGCCCCCTCTCATGACACTGCCGCTGCGGTTGCCGCATGCCCTGTAGACGAAAATACAATGTTTATTTCTTCGGGCACCTGGAGCCTAATCGGTACCGAGAACCTCTCTCCAGAAACAGGCACAAATGCTATGGAAGCAAACTTTACGAATGAAGGCGGAATAGATTACCGTTTCCGCTTCCTTAAAAACATAATGGGAATGTGGCTTTTCCAAAATATTCGTAAAAATCTCGACAAAAAATATACCTACGACGAAATGATGGAAATGGCTATGCAGAGTGCTTTTACCGAAAAAATCGACCCCACAAACAGTGCCTTTTTAGCCCCCGAAAATATGATAGATGCGGTAAATGAGTATCTCGGAAAACCCGAACTGCCCCTTGGCGACACCCTTTCAAGCGTTTATCATTCTCTTGCTAATTCCTACGCTTTAGCGGTTAAAGAACTTGAAGAAATTACGGGCAAAGAAATTAACAGAATTGCTATTGTCGGCGGTGGCTGTAAAGATAAATACCTAGACGAACTAACAAAAAAATATACAGGAAAGCGTGTAACCGCAGGTCCTGTTGAATGTACCGCAATCGGCAATCTGCTTGCACAGTTTATGTTTTTGGATAAAGACCTAAACCTCGCAAAAGCAAGAGAACTTGTAATAAATACTTTTGATATAAAGGAGATTTAATATGTCACGTTATACTGAGGCGAAAGAAATTTATGCAAAACTCGGTACGGATACCGAAAAAGCCCTTGAAACCCTTATGAATATTCCTGTATCGGTTCATTGTTGGCAGGGCGACGATGTTGTCGGTTTTGACTCTAAAGAAGCTCTTTCGGGCGGAATTCAGACAACAGGAAACTATCCCGGAAAAGCGTCTACCCCAGAGCAACTTGCCGCTGATATTGAAAAGGCTTTCTCTCTTATCCCCGGAAAGAAGAAACTTAATATCCACGCTTGTTATGCCGTTTTTGAAAATGGGGAGTTTGCTGACCGTAACGAAATTCAGCCCAAGCATTTTGATTTTTGGGTTAGATTTGCTAAAAAACACGGAATCGGTCTTGACTTTAACCCCACTTGTTTCTCTCACCCCATGGTTAAAGATGGTTTAACCCTTTCTTCTCCCGATGAAACCACCCGAAAGTTCTGGGTCGACCACTGCAAGGCTTGTATAAAAATTTCCGAATATTTTGCCGAGCAAACAGGAATTCCCACCGTTATGAATATCTGGATTCCCGACGGTTATAAAGACATTCCTGCCGACCGTATAGGTCCCCGTGCAAGGTTTAAGAAATCTCTTGACGAAATTCTTTCAGTTTCTTATGACAAGAGCAAGGTTTACATAACACTTGAATCTAAGGTGTTCGGAATCGGTGTAGAATCTTATACCGTAGGTTCTGCCGAGTTCACCCTTTCTTACTCTGCAAATAACGGCCTAACACCTCTTATGGATAACGGACATTATCATCCTACCGAGGTTGTTTCGGATAAAATTTCTTCGCTCCTTCTCTTTAATGAAAAGGTTGCTCTTCATGTTACCCGTGGCGTTCGTTGGGATTCCGACCATGTTGTTCTTTTCGACGACGAAACAAAAGAAATTGCTAAGGAAATTGTTCGCAACGACGCTCTCGACAGAGTATTTATTGCAACCGACTATTTTGACGCTTCTATCAACCGCATCTCCGCTTGGATTACCGGTGTCAGAAATGTACAAAAAGCGTTGCTCTTCGCTCTTTTAGAGCCTTCAATGGAACTTAAAAAGTTGCAAGATGAGAACGATATGACCGCTTTAATGGTAAAACAGGAGGAGTTAAAAACCGCTCCGTTTGGCGATATTTGGGAAGAATTCCTTAATCGCAATAGTACCGAAAGCGATTATTTAACTGCCGTTAAAGAATATGAAAAGACTGTTTTAGCAAACCGCTAATAATCTGTTTGTGACCGCCCGAGTGCCTTTTAAAAAAGCATTCGGGCGGTATTATTTATATATAATATATATTAATTAGTTAAAAAAGTGTTACAAACCCGCCCGTAAGGTTGACAAAACCGCTATTTTTTTGGTAAAATATAATGAATAAAATGGCTAACCAAAGCATTTAAACTTGAACCAGCCTTAAAGGTTGGTTTTTAGGTAACTTTCGGCTCATCGTCGCCCATAGGCGAAAGCCTTATGAACTCCTCTTCACCAAAATTTATTCAAAAAACCAGACCTTTAAGGTCGAAGAGTTTTGTAAGCATTGTTATTTTTTGATATGCGGGGAAAAAACGGAGTAAATACTTTCGTATTTACGAGTATTTTGACGAAGCAGAGCGAAAAATTTGTCTTCCAAAACCTGATTCAAGTTTAAATGCTTTGGTTAGATAATGTCCTTTTGAATATATACAACCTAAGAGGTGTTTTTATGGTAAGAAGTATGACGGGCTTTGGCAGAGGACAAGGCTTAGACGCAGGTCTTGAATTTACGGTTGAAATCCGTTCGGTCAATTCCCGCTATTTTGAGTTTAACTGCCGTTTGCCGAGAGGTTATTTGTTCCTTGAGGACAAACTTAAAAACTTTACCGCTCAGCAGGTGTCTCGTGGCAAGGTGGAAATGTATGTTACTATTGATTCGGGTGCAAATGATGAAATTACCGTAGAACTCAATAGACCTTATGCCGACGCTTATATCAAGGCTTTAAAACAACTTTCCGAAGATTACGGCATTAAGAATAAATTGACCGCTTCCGATTTTATCGGTAACGGCGAAATGTTTAAGGTAGTCAAAAATAAAATTGACGAAGAGGCTGTTACTTCAGCCGTTCTTTCCGTTGCGGGCGAGGCTATAAATCGCTTTATCGCAATGCGTGAAACCGAGGGCGAAAAACTGCTTGAAGATGTTAAAAACCGTGTAGGCATAATTTTAGAAAAGGTCGAGTTTATTGAGAAAAAATCTCCGGAAACGGTCGAAGTCTACAGACAGAAATTAGAAGCCAAAATCAAGGAACTTCTTGGAAACACCTCTTTTGATGAGAGCCGTGTTATTACCGAAACGGCAATATACGCCGATAAGGTTGCCGTGGCCGAAGAAACCGTCAGACTTAGAAGTCATATGTCCCAACTTTGCGATATGTTAGATAAAGGCGGAGCAGTCGGCAGAAAACTTGATTTTATTGTTCAGGAAATGAACAGAGAAACCAATACTATCGGCTCTAAAGCGCAGAATATTGAAATTGCTCAGGCAGTTGTAGATATTAAGGCGGAAATTGAAAAAATCCGCGAACAAATTCAGAATATTGAATAGGAGAGGGAGAAATGAAACTTATAAACATAGGCTTCGGTAATATGGTCTGTGCAAACCGAATTGTTGCCATAGTCAGTCCCGAATCTGCTCCTATTAAGCGTCTTGTTCAGGAATCAAAAGAAAAGGGAAATCTTATTGACGCTACCCACGGAAGAAGAACCCGTGCGGTAATCGTTACTGACAGCGACCTTGTGGTGCTGACTTATCTATATCCCGAAACGGTTGCAAACCGTGTTGCAGAAGAAGAGTTGGACGGAATCGTGGAGGAAGAAGATGAGTAAAGGCAGACTTCTTATTGTGTCAGGCCCGTCAGGTTCGGGTAAAGATACAATACTTAAAAAGGTTTTCGAGCGTCTTGACGATGTTGAGTTTTCAATATCAACTATCACCCGCCCAATGCGTGAAGGCGAAGTAGAGGGCGAAAAATACAACTTCGTTTCGGTCGAGCGTTTCGAAGAAATGATTAAAAAGGGTCAACTTCTGGAATATAATAAATATATTGGTAATTATTACGGAACCCCAAAAGCCCCGGTAGAAAAGGTAATAAAAGAGGGCGGAGAAATTATTGTTGAGGTTGACGTTAACGGCCACAGAAATATTAAGAATATGATAGATTCTGCTGTTTCGGTATTTATTATGCCCCCCTCTTTTGAGGTGCTTAAAGAAAGGCTGACAGGAAGAGGAACCGACCCCGAAGAAATAATAAATAAGAGAATGGAATCGGCTCTGGCAGAAATTGCCTGTGCCAAGGAATATGATTACATAGTTGTCAATGACAACTTGGAAGAGGCTGTAAATGATTTTATAAATATTATAAAGACCGACAGGCTCTGCATAGAAAGACAAAAATATTTAGTTGATGAGGTGCTTAAAAAATGTTAAATCCCGCAATAGGTAAACTTATAAATTCTTGCGATAACCGCTACAAACTGGTAAATCAAATTGCTAAAAAGGCTCGCGAGATTTCAAATGAAGCAGAAGAAAAGGGCGAAATAATTATTGAAAAGCCTGTTACAATTGCTATCAATCAGATGGCTGAAAAGGTAGAATAATAATTTTCAAAGGGTTGAAAGGGGAGGAAGAGAATGTTGGTTGCGAACATAATTTTAGAGCAAACCGCCTTTTCCTACGATAAACCTTATAGTTACGCTATACCATCTAGTCTGGAAGATAGTTTAAAACCCGGTTGCCGTGTGGTAGTTCCTTTCGGAAAGGGGAACACTCTTCGTCAGGGAATGGTTCTGGATATAACTGAGTCCGAGGGCGATGTTGCCTACAAACAGGTTGAGCGTGTCCTGGACGATAGTCCCATCTTGACCGAAGAAATGGTTCAACTTTGCTCCTTTATGCACGACCGCTGTTTTTGCACCTATTTTGATGCAGTAAAGGCAGTGCTTCCAATAGGAATCAGTTTTAATGTTAGGGAAATTTTTTCTCTTGGCGAAACCCCGTTTCCCCGTCAGTACCA
Source organism: Acutalibacteraceae bacterium (assembly GCA_045535275.1). Lineage (GTDB taxonomy): Bacteria > Bacillota > Clostridia > Oscillospirales > Acutalibacteraceae > SFWF01. The sequence goes on along the minus strand of JAZSLH010000074.1, from coordinate 4,968 downwards.
ATTTCTTCAAGAGTTTTTTAACCTAAACGAAATGGCAACACGTGCTGAACTTCTTGAAACCTTCGATACCCTTTCAGACCATAAACTCGCTTCTCTGGTTAAAAACGGCTGTCTTGTTAAAGACTCTCTCGCCGTTAGAAGAATGGGTGAGGCTACACTTAAATCGGTCAGACTTAAAGCCCTGCCCGAAGAAATTGCAGACTTTAAACTGACTCCCCGTCAAAAAGATGTTATAACTCTGCTTGAAGAGTTAGGAACTGTCTCGGCAAAAGAAATTTCCTACTTTACGGGAGTATCTTCTTCGGTTATAAATACCCTTGCCAAAAAGGGAATTGTTGAGGTTTTCGATAAAGAAATTTACCGTTCCCCCATAAAAGACATAACCCCTAAAGCAGATGAAATTACCCTTACCGATGAGCAGACCGACGCTTATAATAAACTTATTAAACTCTACTCTTCTGACAAAGGCGAAACCGCCCTTCTTTACGGTGTTACGGGAAGCGGAAAAACAAGCGTTTTTCTCAAAATGGTAGACAAAGTTGTTGCCGAAAATAAAGGCGCAATAATAATGGTTCCCGAAATTTCCCTGACGCCTCAAACGGTAGCCATTTTCGGCAACCGTTACGGTAAAAAAGTGGCTCTTTTCCATTCGGCAATGTCGCTCGGTCAGAGAATGGACGAGTGGAAAAGGGTTAAAAACGGAGAGGCTTGTGTTGCTATAGGCACCCGTTCGGCAATTTTTGCCCCCGTAAAAAATTTGTCCCTTATTATAATTGACGAGGAGCAGGAGCACACTTATAAATCAGAAAAATCTCCGCGTTTTCACGCAAGAGATGTTGCTAAATTCCGTGTGGCTTATAATAATGCCCTTTTAGTAATGGCTTCTGCCACCCCCTCTCTCGAAAGTTACACCTCGGCAAAACTCGGCAAATACACCCTTTGCACCATATCCCGCCGTTTTGGAAACGCAAAACTTCCAAAAGTTAAAACGGTTGATATGAGAAAAGAACTTCGTCAGGGTAACGCGGGTCCGCTTTCAAATGAACTCAAACTTGCTATTAACGATGCCCTTAAAAACAATAAACAGGCAATCGTTTTACTTAACCGCAGAGGACATAATACCTATATTTCCTGTCCATCTTGCGGATATGTCGCAACCTGCCCTAACTGCAGCGTTTCTATGACCTATCATTCGGCAAACCAAAGACTTATGTGCCACTATTGCGGCTACAGTGAGTCGGCAGTAAAAAAATGTCCCGTCTGCGAGGACTCCAAACTTAGATTTATGGGAATAGGAACCCAAAAACTCGACGAAGAACTTAAAGCGTGTTTTCCTGATGCGTCGGTTCTTCGTATGGACGCTGACAGCATCTCGTCGAAAGATTCGTATAATGACTACTTAAACGACTTCGCATCGGGTAAATATGACATAATGCTTGGAACCCAAATGGTCGCCAAAGGGCTTAATTTCCCAAAGGTTACCGTTGTTGGTGTAATTGGCGCCGACAGTGCCGCAAACAGCAGTGATTATCGTAGTTTCGAACGCTCTTTCTCTCTTCTTACCCAAGTGTTCGGCAGAGCAGGTAGGGGAGACGACGAGGGGGTCGCCATAATTCAGACTACCGACCCCGAAAGTAATCTTATACGTCTTGCGGCAAATCAAGATTACGATTCTTTTTACAGTCAGGAACTTGCAGTTCGAAAAATGCTGACCTATCCGCCATATTGTGATATTGCTCAAATAGTTATTTCTTCTTCAGATAGAGAACTTGCACAAAAAACTGCGTCGCAAATTTTTAATGCAATTACTGACCTGCTTAAAGGAGAATATTCCGACATAAAGGTGAAAATTCTAGGACCTTCTTCAGCGGTAACCCCAAAGGTCAACAATAAATACCGCTACCGCCTAATAATTAAGGTGAAAAACAGTAAACGCTTCCGCGAGTTACTCAGAAAAGCAACTGCGGTAAAGTGTGAAAAAGATACCTCGGTTTCGGTCGATATAAACCCCGAAACTATAATATAAAAGGAAAAGTGATTGAATGGCAATACGAAATATTGTTAAAGACGGCGATGAAATTTTAAGAAAAACCTGCCGTACTCAAATGAATTTTGATGAAAGACTAGCAGCAATTTTAGACGATATGATTGAAACGATGTACTCAGCCGACGGTGTTGGTCTTGCCGCTCCACAGGTTGGAATTCTTCGCAGATATTGTGTAATAGATATCGGCGAGGGAGTTATTGAACTTGTAAACCCCATAATCGAAGAAACCGAGGGCGAACAGATTGAACAGGAAGGCTGTCTTTCTTACCCCGGTGAATACGGTGATACCCGCCGTCCTCAAAAAGTAACCGTCAGAGCACAGGACAGAACGGGAAAAAGTTTCACTATTACGGGAGAAGGTCTTCTTGCCCGTGCCCTTTGCCACGAAATTGACCATCTTGACGGAGTAATTTTCAAGGACCGTCTTGTAAAATAATTATTCGGAGTTTTTTATGAACATTATTTTTATGGGAACCCCCGAGTTTTCGGTTCCTACCCTTAAAGCGTTAGTCGGGGCGGGACATAATGTTATAGGTGTGTATACCCAGCCCGATAAAGCCGTGGGCAGAAAACAAGTAATGACCCCTCCGCCCGTAAAGGTTTGTGCTGCTGAACTCGGTATCCCCGTTTTTCAGCCTGTTAGTCTTAAAAGTGAAGAGGTAGAAAATGAAATCAGAAACCTCTCGCCTGATATTATTGTTACGGTTGCTTTTGGCAAAATTTTACCCGAAGCAATTCTAAATATTCCAAAATATGGCTGTATAAACGGACATGCTTCCTTGCTTCCACGCCACAGAGGTGCCTCGCCTATACAGTGGTCTATAGTTTCAGGCGATAAAGTCACGGGAATTACTACAATGTATATGGAAAAAGGGTTAGATACGGGGGATATGCTTTTAAAGTGTCAAACCGAAATAGGCGAGACTGAAACGGCGGGCGAACTTCATGACCGTCTTTCAGAAATGTGTTCCGCTCTAATGGTAGAAACCCTTGAAAAACTTGAAAAAGGCGAAATAGTTGCTAAGAAACAAGACGACACCCTTTCAACCTATGCCCCGATTATTACCAAAGAAATGGGAAAACTGACCTTCTCTCAAACTGCCGAGGAAATTTACAACCTTATAAGAGGCTTCAACCCCTGGCCCGCCGCCTATTTTACCCTTAACTCAAAGCGGGTAAAGGTATTTGCTTCTAAAGTTTCGTCAAAGACCAATAAAGCCCCCGGTACCGTAATCAAGTCGGACGGAGAGCTGGTAATTGCTTGTGCTAACGGTACTTCGCTTTCCCTCCTTGAAATTCAGCCCGAAGGCTCAAAACGAATGTCGGCAAAAGACTATATTGTCGGTCATAAAATTCCCGTAGGTAGTGTGGTCGGCAGTGAGTAATATAAAAAGTCCCCGTCAAATAGCGGTAGAGGGTCTTATTAAGGTTACAAAAAGCGGCGGTTACTCTAACCTTGTTCTTAATTCTCTTTTAGAAGAAAATAATCTTACAAGCGAAGATAAATCTCTGTCTACTGCAATCTTTTACGGAACTTTAGACCGAATGGTTACGGTAGACTATTACTTAAAGAAACTAATTAAAACTCCGCTTAAAAAAATTAAACCCTTTACTCTTGCGGTTTTAAGAATAGCGGTTTATCAAATAAAATATATGGAAAAAATCCCCATTTCTGCGGCAGTAAACGAAGCGGTAAAACTTATTAAGAAATCAAACGAATCTTATAATGCTTCCTTCGTTAATGCAGTTTTGCGAAATCTTTTAAGAACCGAAATTCCTTTACCAAACGATAACAGTATTTATGACATTTCGGTATGTTATTCCTGCCCCGAGTGGATAGTTTCGGTTTTGGTAGAGGACCATGGCGTTGAATTTACCAAGAACTTTCTTGAAAACGCTTTAAAACCGCCTCCGCTCTTTGCAAGGGTTAATACCCTTAAGATAACCGCAGAGGAACTTTGCGAGGTTTTAAAGGAAGAAAATATTTCGGCTAAGGTGCTGTCTGAAACTGCTTTGCTTCTTAATACTTCTTCGCCTCAAAAGGCAAATGCTTATAAAAACGGGTTATTTTTTATTCAGGACCTTTCTTGCCAAAAAGCAATAGAAATGTTAGATATAAACGAAAACTCCCTGGTGCTCGACCTTTGTGCCGCGCCGGGTGGCAAAAGTTTCGGTGCTGCCCTTTTAGCCCCTAAAGGCAAGGTGGTTTCCTGTGACCTTTATGAGCAACGTGCATCGCTTATTAAAAAGGGAGCCCAAAGACTCGGTGCTGAAAATATTGAGGTTTATACCGCCGATGCTACCGAATTTAAAGAGGAACTTGGTCTTTTTGACAGAATCATCTGCGATGTTCCTTGTTCGGGCCTTGGTGTAATACGAAGAAAACCCGATATTAAATATAAACAAGAAAACTCCTTTGAAGAACTTGCTGAAATTCAGCAAAAAATTCTAAACAACGCTTCTCGCTATCTTAAAAAAGGCGGAAAATTGCTCTATTCAACCTGCACTCTAAATAAAAAAGAGAACGGCAAAAATGTTGAACTTTTCCTAAAAGAACACCCCGAATTTAGTCTTGTCAGCGAGAAAACATTCTCTCCCCAAACCGAAAATTCCGATGGCTTTTATGCCGCTGTAATTCAAAAAAACTAAGCAAACAGGAATAATCCGAACCTGCCTAAAAGGGCATAATTTCGGCTATTTTCGGTTTGTTATCGTTCATAGGCGTTAGCCTTATGAACTCTTCCGCACCAAAAATCTCACAAAATTCTGCTCCTTTTAGGTCGTAGAATTTTATAGGAGACAATTTTTGGCTGTGCGAAGAATAAAACACAGCAAATACTTTGTGTATTTGCGAGTATTTAAGCAAAGCAAAGGCGAAAATACTCCCTCTAAAATCAGGTTCGAATTATTCGTGTTTGCTT
>JAZSLH010000092.1:0-4724 GCA_045535275.1 Acutalibacteraceae bacterium | reverse complement strand
CAGCAAACATTGCAAAACTACTTGCAAAAACTTTTTTACCGGTTGCAGCAATACCAGCGGCAATACTCATCATATTACCCTCGGCTATACCGCAGTCATAAAACCTTTCGGGAAAGGCTTTTTTGAAAGTACCTGTCTTGGTTGCTTCCGCAAGGTCAGCATCCATAACAATAAAATCTTCTCTTTCTTTTCCAAGGTCAACAAGAGCCGCACCGTAGGCGTCTCTTGTAGCAATTTTTTTAACATCTGCCATTTTCAAACCCTCCTTACATTAACGCTTCAAGTTGTGCTTCAAGTTCTTTTACGGCGACAGCGTAGTCTTCATCGCCGGGGGCTTTACCGTGCCAACCGCAGACATTTTCCATAAAGGAAACGCCTTTACCCTTAACGGTATTCATAATAATAGCGGTAGGTTTGTCGGTAACCTTTTCGGCGGCAAGAACGGCTTGTTCTATTGCTTCAACATCGTGTCCGTCGATAATAATTGCATTCCAGCCGAACGCTTCAAACTTTTTATCGAGAGGCGCGGGAGAGTTTACTTCATCACAAGTTCCGTCAATTTGAAGGTTATTGAAATCTACAAAAGCGGTAAGATTAGAAAGGCCTTTGTTTGCGGCAAACATTGCTGCCTCCCAGACCTGACCTTCTTCACATTCGCCGTCGCCAAGAATTGTATATACACGGTAGGTTTCACCAAAATGTTTAGCAGAAAGAGCCATTCCCACTGCACAAGAAATACCTTGGCCAAGCGAACCCGAAGACATATCTACACCGGGAATATGCTTCATATCGGGATGGCCTTGTAAACGGGCACCGGTATGACGAAGGGTTAAAAGTTCTTCAACAGGGAAAAAACCTCTATGGGCTAAAGCAGAATAGAGAGCAGGGGCGGCGTGGCCTTTTGAAAGGACAAAACGGTCGCGATCTGCTTTTTTAGGGTTAGCGGGGTCGATGTTCATTTTATCGAAATATAAATATGCGAGCACATCGGCAATTGAGAGCGAACCGCCCGGATGTCCCGCCTTTGCGGAATGGACACCGTCGATAATGCCTCTTCTAATTTTAGATGCCGCTATTAGTAGTTCTTTTTTCTTTGCAGCGTTCATTTTTTAACCTCCGTATTAAATAAATATTCTATAAAGTCAGCCACGGCTCCGTCTTTGCAAGAACCACCGACAAAGTCGGCAAACTGTTTTATATCGTCAGGCGAGTCGCAAGGAGTCGCAGAAATGTCTGCGAACTGAATCATTTCGACATCATTATAATAGTCACCTATTGCGAAAACTCCGCCTTTTTTAATCTTTAAAATTCGGGCTAGTTCTTTTAGTCCTGTTGCCTTGGTAATATCTTTAGGGAGTTGCTCATAATAAATATGCAAAATATCATCAAAGGCAAGTCTTGTGCAAACAAAGGAAGTTTCTCCATTATTAAGAGAGGTCATAAGACTTGCGAGTTTTTCTTTGTCTTGTTCATTATCACAGACATACAAAACCTTGTTCCAAGGTTTATCCTTGATTTGCTCAAAGGTAACATACTCACGGTCAAGCATTTCATAGTCTTCGTGGAATTCGGTTGCATCGGTTTTTCTTATCACATATGTATCTGCACCCGAATGAACCTCTATTCCGACGGTTTCAAGTTTTTCATAAACTGCATGAGCATATTCTTTTGAGGTCATAGTAAGTTCTTTAGCGTAAAGAACTTCTTGCCTTTCTACATCAAAAATCATTCCGCCGTTTAGAACAATACTTGGTCCGACGAGTGATTTATCCATAAGTTTGAAGACCTGACCCAGTGCCGCGGCACAACGACCGGTTGAAAGCACAAAGGTTCCGCCTTGGTCTTTAAACATTTTAATTGCTTGAATATTCCTGGGACAGATTTTACCGTTGCTGACAAGGGTTCCGTCAACATCGGCCGCAAGTAGACAATCTTTAAAAATTTGCATTAACTTTTCCTTTCAAGTTTAGAAAGAAAGTTATTAAAGTAGTCGGGCAGGTCGGAAGAAAACTCCAAATACTCACCGTTTGGGTGAATGAAGCCTATTTTTCTGGCGTGAAGACACTGACCGCCGAGTTCTTTTATAACTTTTTTAGGACCGTAAACATCATCGCCCGCAACGGCGTGGCCAAGAGAAGCCATATGCACCCTTATTTGATGAGTTCGTCCTGTTTCAAGACGGCATTTTATATGAGTAAAACCGTCATACCTCGCAATTACCTCATAGTGAGTAACGGCAGGTTTTGAGTTCCTATAGACCACCGCCATTTGTTTTCTCTTAACAGGATGGCGGCCTATTGGCACATTTATCGTTCCGCTGTCATTTTTCAAATTTCCGTAAACTACCGCTTCATATTCCCTTAAAAAAGAATGTTCTTTTATCTGTGTGGCCAGACAGGTATGAGCCGTATCGTTTTTTGCCACTATAAGAAGCCCCGAAGTATTTTTATCTATTCGGTGAAGAATTCCCGGACGCATTACACCGCCGATACCCGAAAGAGAATTTCCGCAATGGGCAAGAAGAGCGTTTACAAGGGTTCCTTCATAGTTTCCTGCGGCAGGGTGTACAACCATGCCTTTAGGTTTATTTACAACCAGTAAATCGTTATCCTCATAGATAATCTCAAGGGGGATTTCTTCTGCTTTTGCCTCAAGAGGAATAGGTTCGGGCAGGGTTATTTCCAAACAGTCGCCTACTTTAAGCGAAGTTTTCTTATTTACGGTTTTTCCGTTTACCGTTACATTGCCCGCCTCAATAAGTTTTACGGCTCTTGAACGAGAAATTTCGGTATTTTCGGCGATAAAGGAGTCGATTCGGTCGGCTCCTTTATCACATAAAAGCACAATTTTTTCCATTATTCTTGCTCTTTTTCGGGATTTGCTCTTTTTTCCTTACTTTCCTTTATAATATCTAGCAGAAAATAGAGGATAAGCAGACCCGCTCCCGTGCAAACAGCAATATCCGCAACATTGAATACGGGAAAATCAATAAAGGTAAACCTTAAGAAGTCTACAACAAGGCCGTCGTTAAAAACTCGGTCAATCATATTACCGATTCCGCCCGAAATAATAAGGCAGCAAGACCAAAAGAAGAGTTTACTTTTTTGGGCGTTTTTGACCATTAAGACAGCAAGTAAAACTATAATTACCGCCGTAACGGCAACGAGTATCCAGGTTTTTCCTCCCATCATTCCCCAGGCGCCGCCATCATTTTCGATATAATGGAAGTCGAGTATTCTTTTTATAAAGTCGACCGTTATTGTGTCGCCTATTTGCATACTTGTTGATACCAAATATTTAGTAACTTGGTCGGCAACAAGGAAAACTGTGGCCACAACACCTGCAAGAATTAAAGACAAAACCTTTTCTCCTTAAAAATTATTCGGCAAAGTCGATAGTTTTAACTACATTTGCGCAACGGGCGCAAACAGTAGGATGTTCGCTATCGGCGCCAACGGTATTACCGAAAGACCAGCAACGAGCGCATTTTTCGCCGTCGGCGTGGGTAGCGGTAACGCTCATATTTTCAACTTCGCCCACAAAGTTTCCGCCCTTGCCGTTTACAAGGCTAAAGTCGGACACCATAAATACGGTAGGAAGAATATCTTGAGCCGATTTTGCAAAGTCATAAAGTTCGCCCTCAGCATAGAGAGTAACCTTAGCGTCGAGAGAAGCACCGATAACCTTTTCGGTACGGGCAATTTCAAGCGCCTTTTTAACGTCGTCACGCATTTCGTGAATTTTCTCCCAACGAGCCATAAACTCTTCGTCGTATTCACCCTTTGCCTCGGGGATAGCGTTATAAACGACATGACGGGCATCACAATCAGCAGTATGGGGCATAAACTGCCAAATTTCGTCGGCAGTAAAGGCGAGAATCGGAGCAACAAGACGGGCAAGAGTATCAAGAATCTGATAAATTGCAGTCTGTGCAGCGCGACGGGTTTGACTATCTTTAGCCTCAACATAAAGTCTGTCCTTTAAAACATCAAGGTAGAAGTTGGACATATCAATTACGCAGAAGTTATGGATAGCGTGGAAAATAATATGGTATTCAAAGTTCTCATACGCCTCGCGACAGGTTTTTACAACCTGGTCAAGACGCATTAAAGCCCAGTGGTCGATTTCTTCTAACCTATCGTTAGCAACCATATCTTTATTTGGGTCAAAATCAGAAATATTACCTAAAATGAAACGGGCGGTATTTCTTATTTTACGGTAGATTTCGGAGAGTTGCTTTAGAATATCCCCCGAAACGCGGATATCGGCATGATAGTCGGAAGAAGCAACCCATAAACGAAGAATATCGGCACCGTACTGTTTAACGATATCATCTGGAATTATTGTATTGCCCAGAGATTTAGACATTTTTTTGCCTTCGCCGTCAACAACCCAACCGTGAGTAACAACGGTTTTATAGGGGGCAATACCGTCGGTAGCAACCGAGGTAAGCAGTGAAGACTGGAACCAACCGCGGTACTGGTCAGCACCCTCAAGATAGAGGTCGGCAGGGCGATTTAAGTAACTACGGTTTCCAAGAACGGCGGCGTGAGAAACACCCGAATCAAACCAGACGTCCATAATATCAGTTTCTTTTTTGAAGTTAGTGCATGAGCAAGAGCAAACAGCACCTTCGGGCATTAGGTCTTTAGGTTCAAGGGCATACCAAGCATCTGCTCCGTCTTTACGGAAGATGTCGGCGATTTTAGAAATTGAGTCAGGGG
>JAZSLH010000163.1:0-4388 GCA_045535275.1 Acutalibacteraceae bacterium | reverse complement strand
GTTTTACCGACACCGCCCTTTTGGTTTACAACCGAAACGATTTTTCCCATATCTGCCCTCCTGTTTTAATTTAATAGATATTATATCAAAACTACCCCGAAAAATCAACACCAATATTGTTTGTTTTCGCCCTAAAAAAGCAAAAAGCAAGGAAATTTTCCTTGCCTTTATTTTATTTCATTTTGCTTTCAATCATTAAAAGTCGGTTGTATTTTGATACCCTCTCGCTTCGGCAGGGTGCTCCCGTTTTAATCTGCCCCGCACCCGTACCAACCGCAAGGTCGGCAATAAAGGTATCCTCGCTGTCGCCCGAACGGTGTGAGATTATTGCGGCGTAGCCTTTTTCCTGAGCAAGTCCTATAACCTTGAGGGTTTCGGACAGCGTTCCAATCTGGTTAGGTTTAATTAAAATTGCGTTGGCCGCCCCGGCTAAAAGCCCCGCTTTAAGACGCGCCTCGTTAGTAACGAAAAGGTCGTCGCCGACAAGTTGAATTCGGTATCCCATCGCCTTTGTAAGTTCGGCAAAAGCCTCGAAGTCCTTTTCGCCGATTCCGTCCTCGATAGAGGTAATCGGGTATTTGTCGCAAAGTTCGGTATAGTAACCGATAAGTTCGGCTGTGCTCATTCGTCTTTTGGCTTTGGGAAGTCTATAAACGCCCTTGTCTTCATACCACTCACTTGCCGCAACATCAAGGCAGATTTTAACTTTTTCGGTGCTATATCCTGCCTTTATAATTGCCTCGGTTATAAGGTCTAACGCCTCTTCTTCACCGCTTAAATCGGGGGCAAAACCGCCCTCATCACCCACCGCGGTTGAGCGTCCGCTTTTTGCGATAAGCCCTTTAAGTGTATGGTAAATTTCGGTGCAGATTTCCATATTTTCGGCAAAAGAGGTGTTTTCTACGGGCTGAATCATAAACTCCTGAATGTCAAGGTTGTTAGAGGCGTGAGCCCCGCCGTTTAGAATGTTCATCATCGGGCGAGGCATCAAAATCTTGCCATTTTCTCCCGCAAGGTATTTATAAAGGGGTTCCTGTCTTTCGTCAGCCGTTGCCTTTGCCGCCGCAACCGACACGCCGAGAATTGCGTTTGCGCCAAGTCTTTGCTTATTTTCGGTTCCGTCAAGTTGGGTCATTATTTGGTCGGTTTCCTGTCCGTTTTCAGAAAGATGACCGAGAAGTGCGGGGGCAATAAGACTGTTTATATGCTCTACCGCCTTTTTGACGCCCTTTCCCGAAAGTCTTGCCGAACCGTCACGAAGTTCATGGGCTTCAAAGAGTCCCGTGGACGCCCCCGACGGAACAATACTAAACCCGTAACCGCCGTTTTCGGTAAAAAGTTCTACTCCAACGGTTGGGTTTCCTCGGCTGTCAAAAAGTTCGTGTCCCTGGATTTTGACTATCTTACTCAAATTTATCACTCCTTAATACTATTTTACCTCATTTTTTCAAATTTTTGCATAAAAATTTTGCTTTTGTTTTTGTGCCTTATATGATATAATATACGATGTATATTTATGTAATTATTTTTGGAGGGAAAGAACCTTGCCTGATTTTGAGCAAAAAGAACAAGGAAATAACATTATTGCCGGAAGAAATTCGGTTTTGGAAGCGATTAAATCGGGCCGAGAAATTGACCGCCTTTTAGTAGCCCACGGAATGACGGGCGGCTCTATTGCTCCAATAATTGCTAAATGTAGCGAAAGGGGTATCCTTATTAAAGAGGTTTCTCCCCAGAAACTTGACTATATGACCTCGGGTGCTAACCACCAGGGCGTTGCGGTACTTATTGCAACCCAGAATTACTTTGAGGTTGAAGATATTTTAAACTACGCTAAAGAAAAAGGCGAAAAACCGTTTATTATTATCTGCGACGAACTTGAAGACCCTCATAACCTCGGTGCAATAATTCGAACTGCCGAAGCGGCAGGTGCTCACGGAATTATAATTCCAAAACGCCGAAGCGCAAGTCTTAACGTTACGGTTGCAAAGGCGGCAAGCGGTGCTCTTGAATATATGAGGGTTGCCCGTGTTACCAATATTGCAAACGAAATTGACCGCCTTAAAGAAAAAGGCGTTTGGGTTTTCGGGGCAGATATGGACGGAGATGATTACACTCTTGTCGATTTTGATGTTCCCTGTGCTATTGTAATCGGCAACGAAGGCAAAGGAATAGGACGGCTTGTTGCAAAGAAGTGCGACGGTATAGTTAGTCTTCCAATGCTTGGAAAAATCAACTCTCTTAACGCCTCGGTTGCGGCAGGAATTTTAATGTATGCCGTTGTTAAAAGCCGAACCGGAAAATAAACGACTTTTAAATTTTTTGAAAGGGTGAAAATATGAGCCCCTTTTCTAGTGGAAAGGATAACCAGAACAATAAACAGAATATAACATCTTCAGGCCCTGCGTCTGTTTCGCAAGGTCTTAAAGATGTCCGCGGTTTTTCACAGTCTTCGGCTTTAAGTCCGCTAGACACCCTTCGCAACTCGGTTAAAAACACGGTTGAAGAGGGTCGTCGCGAAACCCAAAATTTTGCCGAAAGAGAAAACGAAGCCGTTAATACCGAAAAGGCAACTGCAAAAGAGCCAAAACCCGTTTTAACGGATAGTGACATTCCCGAAGCGGTAAAACTTTTCCGCAGTGAGAACGACGCCGACAAAACGCCTAAACAAGCAAAGAAAACAAGCAGTCTTCTCGCAAAATGTATGCCCTTTATTTCGGACGAACAGGGCAACAGTTATGTTGAAGAAAAACCTGACTATACTCTGCAAAGCGTGGAAAACATAATAGAGTCGGCAGAAAGACGGGCAGACGAGCGAATTGCACGTATGTATAACCTTAAACCTTCGGATATACAAAAAATCGGCTCCGACACTCCCGCAGAGGTTAAAGGGCCCGAAGAGAAGCCAAAACTCCGCCTGGAAGAAACCTCCTTTAAAAAACCGCTTAAAATCGGTGATGTTGCGGTTTCCTCCTCTAAATATGATACCGTTTCTTTCCCCAAACTTTCTAAAACTTTGTTTGATGATTTTTCAGCACGTCGCACCGACGCCGACGGTGATGAAAAAGTTGCCGTCCCTTATTCCAAAGTTTCTTTGTCGGAAACAAACCACACAAGAATTATTCCCGACCTTTCGCCTAAAACAACTCCCGACCAGGTTTTTGAAGATATTTCCAGCCGCTCTATTCCTGCGGAAGATATCTGGTCGTCCTCTAAAAAGCCAAAGAACAAGGTTAAAAGCCTTTCCCCGGAAGTTCCCGAAATTAAAGTTGACGAGTTTCGCGGTGCTGCAGATATTAACCGAGTGGGAAGCGACCTTAAACTTGACCTGTTTATGTCAAAAATCCGCCTTTTCTTAACCTTTATTCTCTCGGCAGTCGCAGTGGCTTTACATCTTCCCGTTTTTGAGGAAATTCTCTCTCCCGTCGCTTCGGTTGTTGCAATTGCCTGCTTTAGTTTAGGGCTTATTGTTAACTACAATGTTTTCGGCTCTTTTAAGGGGGCTTTTACCAAAAACACCAAAGCCGAACTGCCTTTAGTTTTTGCCCTTATTCTTATGACACTCTATTTCGTCGTTGGAATTATAACCGCCTCCTACCCCTATGAATACGCCTTTTTACCTCTTGTCTCGCTTTTGGTCTTCGACTACTGTTCATACCGTAAAGCATCGGCAATTTTCGGCAACTTTAAAATTGTTGCCTCTCGCAAAGGAAAACAGGCTGTAACCCTTATTGACGACCCCGCAACCACCTCGGCAATGGCACGTTCGTCGGTTAAGGGCGAGGTTGTTGCCGCATCAAGCACACCCGTCGACGAATTTTCAGACTTTTTAAGAAACACCCTGTCCGACCGCTGTCTTTCGTCAAAAGCGGGAGTCTTTACGGTTGTTTCTCTTATCGCCGCGGCCATAGTTGCCCTTGTCGTCGGCGTTTCTCACGCCTCTTTCTCAAACGCACTTTTAGCCGCAGCGGTTGTTATGTGCTTTTCGGCGGCGCCCTCACTTTTTATTGCCGATATGCTTCCCTTTTCGGGGCTTTGTGACCGACTTCACCGTTTAAAAGCAGGGGTTTGCAGTAAATTTTCGGCAGAACAGATTGAACACAGCTACGCCGTTGTCGTCTCTTCCCGCGTCCTTTTCCCCGCGGGTTGTATAAAACTTTACATTATGTCGCCTCTTAGCGCAAACCCGATTGACGAAACAATTACCCTAGCCGCTTCTGTAGCAAGTCGGATCGTAGCCATGTCGTTCTGTGAGCCAAGGAGTTGTAGTTAACACTTGTCTTCCTAAGACCGCTTGGCCTCCGACTTGGTTGTATAAAACTTTACAATATGTCGCCTCTTAGCGCAAACCCGATTGACGAAACAATTACCCTAGCCGCTTCTGTAGC
>JAZSLH010000023.1:0-2200 GCA_045535275.1 Acutalibacteraceae bacterium | reverse complement strand
GCTCTTAACGACCCCGAGGTTATCAAAGCATATATAGGAGGATAACGCTATGGCTCTTTTGGAAGTTAAAGATTTAGAAGTTTATTACGGCGTTATCAATGCCCTTAAAGGAATTAGTTTTGAGGTTAACGAGGGTGAAATAGTTACCCTTATAGGCGCTAACGGCGCCGGTAAAACTACCACTATGCAGTCGGTCATCGGCCTTATCCCCGCAAGAAGCGGAAAGGTGATTTTTGACGGCAAGGATATTACAAAAACTCCTTGCCATAAAATTGTTCATCTCGGCATGTCCCAAGTTCCCGAGGGACGCCGCGTTTTCCAGGAACTTACCGTTTATGAAAACTTAATGATGGGAGCCTTTTCACAAAAACAAAATAAGGCGGTTTTCAAGGAAGATATTGACCGAATTTATGAGAGATTCCCCCGTCTTGCCGAGCGCAGAAATCAGATTGCGGGAACCCTTTCGGGCGGTGAACAGCAAATGCTCGCTATGGGTCGCGCCCTTATGTCCCACCCCAAACTCTTAATGCTCGACGAGCCCTCAATGGGTCTTTCTCCTCTGCTTGTTGACCAGGTTTTTGAAATAATCAAGGATATCAACAAGGACGGAACAACCGTACTGCTCGTTGAACAAAATGCGGGTAAATCTCTTGCGATTTCCGACCGTGCTTATGTTCTTGAAACGGGAAGTATTGTGCTTACGGGAACGGGCGCTGAACTTGCCGCAAGCGACCAGGTTAAAAAAGCCTATCTCGGCGGATAAAATTATTACCAAAACAAAAAAGATGTGTGGATATCCACACATCTTTTTCTTTTGGTATGTACTTCTTAATTATTCAGCGGGGAATTCATATCCGATGAAATGGAGAAGAGAAAGAACAAGACCAAATACGGTGTAAACAACCGCAGCGGCAGGGGCTACAACAGCACCAATAATGGTCAGGCAGAGAATTCCTGCAGCAATGCCGGGTACAAACGCATAGAAAACGATTGACCAGATGAATTTTTTAAGGTCGCCTTTCTCGGGCATTAAGATAAAGAGTTTTAAGAATTTATCCATAATAAAAACCTCCTATGTTTTTCTTTATTATACAATATAATTTTAGTTAAATCAAGTACCAATTTAGTGGTTTTTGGAAGAACTGGGCATTATAAACTATACAAGAGGCGAAAAAATGTAAAATTTTGTTGAGCAAACCTAAAAAAACCCCTTTATTTTTTGGAAAAATGTGATATAATAAATTGATACCTATAAAAAGTAGGTAAAATCTTCAAAACGGAAGTTAATTTCCGTAAAAATCAGGAGGTAAAAAAATGAGCCACAAGTTTGTCTACCTTTTTAAAGAAGGCGACGCAAGCATGCGTGAACTCCTCGGCGGTAAGGGTGCTAACCTTGCAGAAATGACCAAAATCGGTCTTCCCGTGCCCCAGGGCTTTACCGTAACCACAGAGGCTTGCACTCAGTACTACGAAGACGGAAGAAAAATCAACGATGATATCCAGGCACAGATTATGGAATATATCGTTAAAATGGAAGAAATCACCGGCAAAAAGTTCGGCGACAAGGAGAATCCCCTCCTCGTTTCTGTTCGTTCAGGCGCCCGCGCTTCAATGCCCGGTATGATGGATACAATCCTCAACCTCGGTCTTAATGAAGACGTTGTTGAAACCATGGCTGCTAAATCCGGAAACGCTCGTTGGGCTTACGACTGCTATCGTCGTTTCATTCAGATGTACTCCGACGTTGTTATGGAAGTTGGTAAGAAATACTTCGAGGAACTTATTGATAAAATGAAGGAAGAAAAGGGCGTTACCCAGGACGTTGACCTCACTGCTGACGACCTTAAGACCCTCGCTGAACAGTTCAAGGCTGAATACAAGTCTAAAATCGGCAAGGTCTTCCCCTCTGACCCCAAAGAACAACTTATGGGCGCTGTTGAAGCAGTATTCAGAAGTTGGGACAACCCCCGTGCAAACGTTTACCGTCGTGACATTGGATAAGTGGGTGTACTCCGTCAAGGACCATCAGGATATGCTGAACAAGATCGGCGGCGCCCGCCTGGTGAGCCTGAAGAACGCTCCCCACCTGGGCTACTCCATCACTCACCTGAAGTAAGATAGGGAGGTAATAGACATGGCTGATTATACTAAGTACACTAAGCAGGAGATGCAGGCTTACGCCATCGCCAAGCACATCAAG
>JAZSLH010000026.1:0-1669 GCA_045535275.1 Acutalibacteraceae bacterium | reverse complement strand
GCCGTTTTAAAAGACAACTGCCAAACGGGGTTGTTGTCCTTGTCGGCTGTATGCCCCAGGCCTTTCCCGAAAAGGCAAAGGAACTTTTAGAGGCTGATATCGTTTCGGGAAACACGAGCCCCGAAAAACTTCCGCTTCTTTTAGAAAGATTTTCAAAAACCCGTGAGCGAATTGTCGAGGTTGAAAATCACGAGAGAAATGAAAAATACAAAACCCCCTGTCTTACCGACTTTTCCGAGAGAACCCGTGCCTTTATGAAGGTTCAAGACGGGTGTGACCGCTACTGCACCTACTGTATAATTCCCAAAGCCCGAGGGGTAATACGCTCAAAACCTTTAGAGCAGATAACCGCCGAAGCGAAAAGCCTTGCCGAAAAGGGTTTTAGCGAAATTGTCCTTGTCGGAATTAACCTTACTTCCTACGGTAAAGACACCGGTCTTTCGGTTTGTGACGCCGTTTCTGCCGCCGCAAAAGCGGACGGAATAAAGCGAATCCGCCTAGGCTCTCTTGAGCCTGACCATATAAGCGACGAGGTCCTTTCCCGTCTTGAAGCCGAGCCGAAGTTCTGCCCCCAGTTCCATTTAGCGCTTCAGTCAGGCTCGGATAAAACCCTTAAAAGAATGAACCGCCGTTATGACACGGCCTTTTACCGAGATTTAGTTTCCCGAATCAGAAAGACCTTTAAAAACCCCTCAATCACAACCGATATTATGGTCGGCTTTGTCGGGGAAACCGAGGAAGAATTTAACGAAAATGTTGCCTTTTTAAAGGAAATCGGTTTTGCCAGAGCCCATGTTTTTGCCTACTCTAAAAGGCAGGGCACCGTTGCCGCCGCCCTGGACGGTCAGGTTTCGTCGGCAGAAAAGGAAAAACGAGCCGAAATAATGGGAAAAGCCGCCGCCCTCTCTGAAGAGGAGTTCTTAAAAACTCAGGTTGGCTTAACCGCCAGTGTTCTTTTTGAAACCTATAAAGACGGGGTCAACGAGGGCTATACCGAAAACTATACAAGGGTAAAACTGCCCTCAACTGCAGACCTTTCGGGCAAAATTTTACCCGTTTTACTTGCCTCTTCGGGCAAGGACTATTGTGTCGGCAAAATTATTGACAAAAAAGATGTTGTCGAGTTTTTCGACCGCCTTGCACCCGACTGGGACGCCGAAATGATTAAAAGCGACCAAATTATCGGCAAAATTTTAGACGGGGCAAAAGTGGGCGAAAACCAAACTGTTTTAGATGTTGCCTGTGGAACGGGAGTCCTTTTTGATTACTATTTAGAGCGTGGCGTAAAGTCTGTAACGGGGGTTGATATTTCCCCGAAAATGTGTGCTATTGCAAAAGAAAAGTTCAAAAACGAGCCAAAAGTGTCGGTTCTTTGTGCCGATATCGAAGCGGAAGAGTTAACCGAAAAGTTTGACCGAATTGTTGTCTATAACGCTTTCCCTCATTTTCCAAACCCCGAAAAACTGATTAAAAACCTTTCGGGAATGCTTAAAACGGGCGGAATACTGACTGTTGCTCACTCAATGAGCCGAGAGGAGATTGACTGCCACCACAGTTCGTCCGCCTCCAAGGTTTCGGTAGGGCTTATGTCGGAAACCCGACTGAAAGAACTTTTTACCCCCTACCTTGAACCCTATCTTGTCATTTCCAATGACCAAATGTACCAAGT
>JAZSLH010000057.1:0-2475 GCA_045535275.1 Acutalibacteraceae bacterium | reverse complement strand
TTTCATTGTAATCATTCGTATAGTTTCTCTGTATCTTGGAATCATTACATGCTCAAGGGCGTTTACACGGCGGCGGGTTTTCTCAATTTCAGCCGCCATTCTTGAAGTTGATTTTTCAATTTCGGCAAGGCGGAGCATTTTAGGAAGTAGTTTTGAAACTCTGTCAACCGCATCGTCAAGTTCAAAAGAGGTAGACGCGAAGCCGTAGGAATAAATGTCCGACGCCTCACTGGTTCTTGTAGTAACGCTGAAAACGGGGATATCAACACTCATTACATTTTTGGTGTCTACGGTAAGATAGGCCTCCTGTTTTGGAGCGAGAAGTGCGGTATCCAGGGCTTGTTTGGACATTACGGAACTTGCTTTAACAAAGTGCCTGTTAGCAATTTGTACTTCCCTTTCAACCTCTCGACGAAGGTTTTTATTTTCACGGATAAGGTCAAGATATTGGCGCATAAGTTCATCACGCTTGTCTTTAAGCAGTTTATGGCCGCGCACGGCGGTTGTAAGTTGCTTTTTAAGACGTGTTAGTTCCATTCTTGTTGGATTAACATTAAGAACAGCCAAATTTTCTCATTCCTTTCCTAAAAATTTTAAAGTGGTTATGCCTCATAATACTGATTGAGCATTTCGTCACTAATTCGTTTGAGTTCGCTTCTGGGCAGAATACGAAGAAGTTTCCAGCCGAGGTCAAGAGTTTCCTCAATTGTTCGGTTAGTAGTATAGCCCTGAGAAACATATTCTTTTTCAAATCTTTCGGCAAACTCGGCATAGAGTTTGTCGGTTGTAGTTAGCGCCGCTTCTCCGAGAATTACCATAAGTTCTTTTGCGTCTTTACCTCTTGCATAGGCGGCGAAAAGTTGGTTCATAGTGGCGGCGTGGTCTTTACGGGTTCTTCCCTCGCCTATTCCCTTATCTTTAAGACGGGAGAGGGACGGCAGAACGTCGATTGGGGGGGTAACTCCCTTTCGGTAAAGTTCACGGGAAAGAATAATCTGCCCCTCGGTGATATAACCCGTAAGGTCGGGAATCGGGTGGGTTTTATCGTCTTCGGGCATTGTTAAAATTGGAATAAGGGTAATAGAACCATCTTTACCTTTAAGACGACCTGCACGTTCGTAAAGGGTAGCAAGGTCGGTGTACATATAACCGGGGTAACCACGACGACCGGGAACCTCTTTTCTTGCGGCAGATACCTCACGCAGAGCGTCGGCGTAGTTGGTTATATCGGTCATAATTACGAGCACCTGCATTCCAAGTTCAAAGGCAAGATACTCAGCACAAGTAAGAGCCATTTTAGGCGTAGCAATACGCTCAATAGCGGGGTCGTTAGCCAGATTTATAAACATAACGGTTCTATCAATAGCGCCCGTTTCCTTAAAGGAATTTATAAAGTAGTTGGATTCTTCGAAGGTAATACCCATTGCGGCAAAGACAACGGCAAACTGCTCATTATCGCCTCTAACGGTTGCCTGACGGGCAATTTGAGCCGCAAGGTTTGAGTGAGGAAGACCCGAAGCCGAGAAGATTGGCAGTTTCTGTCCTCGAACAAGGGTATTAAGACCGTCTATTGCCGAAATACCCGTTTGAATAAATTCTTGTGGGTAGTTTCGAGCGGCGGGGTTCATAGGTTTACCGTTTACATCCATACGCTTTTCGGGAATTATTGCGGGGCCGTTATCTATAGGACGGCCAAGTCCGTCGAAAACACGGGAAAGCATATCGGGAGAAACAGGAAGTTCCATTGAACGACCTAAAAAGCGAACTTTAGATTCCTCAAGGTTTATTCCCGCACTGCTTTCAAAAAGTTGTAAAAGGGCGTTAGTGCCGTTTACTTCAAGCACTTTGCAACGGCGGGTTTCGCCCGAAGGAAGTTCGATTTCGCCAAGTTCGTCATATTTGACATTTTCTACATCGCTTACCATCATAAGAGGTCCTGCAACCTCTCGTATGGTTCTGTATTCTTTTGCCATACCTAAACTTCCTCCTTAAATTTCTCTATTACGGACAGCCTCATCTAGTTCGTCCGTAACTTGTTTTAAAATACTCTCATATTCGGCCTTAACATTTTCTTCAGCCACATATTTAAGACGGCCGATTCGCTCACGGCAGGGCAGAGAAACGATTGTTTCAATATTTGCTCCGCCATCAAGAGCCGAGATAGCCTTATCGTAGAAGACGATAATAGCCGACATCATATAGAACTGTTTATCAAGCGAAGTATAGGTGTCGGTTTCGTGGAAAGCGTTTTGGTGGAGATAGTCTTCGCGGATAGAACGAGCCGCTTCGAGAGCAAGGCGGTCGGGAGCAGAAAGAGCGTCCATACCAACAAGTTTAACAATTTCTTCAAGTTCTGCTTCTTCCTGAAGAAGACTCATAAGACGGCTGCGAAGATTATTCCAGTCGGAACTTACATTGGTTTTAAACCAATTCTCCAAAGAATCGGTATAAAGAGAGTAACTTGTTAGCCAGTTG
>JAZSLH010000177.1:0-3011 GCA_045535275.1 Acutalibacteraceae bacterium | reverse complement strand
GTTTTAGACGGGGCAAAAGAACTGTGCAGAGATTTATCAAGAGAATACTCCCTTTATATAGTTACTAACGGCATTACCGCAATTCAGGAAAGCCGTCTTGAAAGGTCGGGTCTTCTGCCCTATTTTAAAGGTGTTTTTATTTCGGAGAAATTCGGCTCTGCAAAACCTGAAAAACAGTTTTTTGACAGTGTTTTTAAAGAAATTGACGAAAAAAACACTCACAAAATTTGCATTATCGGGGACAGCATGTCGTCTGATATTTTAGGCGGTATAAACGCGGGGATTGACACTTGCTATTTTAATGCCATCGAAAACTTTACATACACCCCTACCTATCACGCTAAAAATTTCGAGGAGATTAGAAAAATTTTTCTGTAAAATGAAAGAAATGAAAACAAAGGACCAAAAAAGGCTTTGGCTTAAACGGATTATCGCTCTTTTCTCTTTATTTGCGGTTGCGGTAATTTTCTGTTTAATTGCCTATTTCGTTATTTATAAATTTTTAAGCATTGATAACACCGCCGAAAGTTTTAACTCCTTTATTAGAGGATACGGCATTTGGGGCAGATTCGTTGCTTTAGGTATTCAGTTTTTACAGGTCTTTATTGCCATAATACCGGGCGAGTTTGTAGAGGTCGGACTGGGTATGGCTTTTGGATACATAGAGGGCACTATTCTTTGTTACGTAGGCGTTGCCCTTGCTTCAACTATAGTTTTTCTGCTTGTTAAAAAATGGGGAATAAAGGTTGTCCAACTTTTTGTTGACCCTAAAAAAATTGATGAACTAAAATTCATTAACAGTGAGAAAAAACTTTACACTCTGGTTTTTCTTCTTTTTCTTATTCCGGGAACCCCGAAAGACCTGCTGACCTATGTTATTCCTCTTACCCGAATTAAACTTTCCGAATTCCTTACAATTTCACTTCTTGCCCGTATTCCCTCGGTTATGTCCTCAATTATCGGGGGTGACTTCTTCTCAAACGGGAAATATCTTGAAGGAGTAATCCTGTTTCTTATTACGGGAGCAGTCAGTCTTATAGGTATGATTATTTACAGAAGCATTATCAGCAAATATAATAAAAGAAAAGCGATAAAAAAAAGAGCCTGACGGCTCTTTTTTTATGCACCAATATCCATTCTTATTATCTGTTTATCGGTTTGATTTAAAAGTCTTTCAATCTGCACATTGCCTATAAGACCGACAATAATTATATCAGACGACTCTATCATATACTTATAACACTTTATTCGGCTTTGGTTGGTTCTTTTAGTGTCGATAAGTGTTTCGGTATCACAGGCGGAAACTATATCAAAATAGCGGTCACGGTTTGGCTCGGAAAAGTATTTTGCCTGTTCCTCAAAGGGCAAAGCACACTCAAGTTTAAGACCCGTTTCTTCTCTTAAAGCAAGGGCAACTTGAGCAGCCATTGTTTCAAGACCTATATTCATTGAGGTTACAAGACAGTCTGCCTCCCCCCTTTTTGTATAAAGGGTTATTATATTTTTCAGTTTATCAAATAATATATCCGACTGATATGTAGTTTCAAATTTTGACCAATTCTCCGGGGTTGCCGAAATAACTGCTATTTTTTTCATTTTTATTCTCCTAAATATGTACTTTTTGTAATTACATATTGATTATAGCACTTTCCCCTTGTCGAAATTTGTCACATCTTGCGATATATAAAAAAATCCTCTTTAATTAAAGAGGATTTTTTATTTTTCTATTATTATTTTTACCGCTTCCTGTGCTAAAATCAGTCCTGCGGCTGCGGGAACAAAGATTGCACTCGCCGGGGCGGGACGGTTTCCCTTAAGGTCGCCCGTCTGTTCGGCTAAAAATGGTTTTTCGTCGCTCCAGACAACCTTTAGATGCTCTACCCCTCTTTTACGAAGTTCCTTTCGCATAACACGGGCAAGGGGGCAGTCTTTTGTCTTTGAAATATCCGAAACGGTAAGTCTTGTTATATCGGTTTTGTTCCCCGTTCCCATTGAACTTATTAGCGGAGTTTTTGTTTTAAAGCAATTTAAGACAATCTCAAGTTTTGCCGTTACGGTATCGACCGCGTCAATGACGCAGTCAAACTCACTCATATCAATTTCTCCTGAATTTTCGGGCAGATAGAACATATTATGAACTATTATTTCGGTTTCGGGGCAGATAGACCGACCTCTTTGCACCGCCGCCTGAGTTTTATCCGTTCCAACCGTATCAAGTGTTGCTAAAAGTTGGCGGTTAAGGTTGGTTTTTGAAACCTTATCATAGTCGAAAACATCAATTGTTCCAACTCCGCTTCGAAGCAGAGCCTCAAAGGCGGCAGAACCAACTCCGCCAAGACCGAAAATAGCAACCCTTGAATTTTTAAGTTTTTTCATTGCGTCTTCGCCTAAAAGGGCTTTTGTTCGGGAGAATATTTCATTCATTATTTTACATTAACCTTTTCACATATTTTGTTAAGTACGCAATTTTCACAAAAGGCATGTCTAGCCGTACAGACCGCTCTTCCGTGAAGCACGGTGCGGTGGCAAAAATCGTTTGACTCATCTTCGGGTAAAAGGGCTTTAAGTTCCTTTTCAACCTTAAAAGGTTCTTTTTGGTTAGTCAGTCCAATTCGGTTAACAAGTCGAATAAAATGAGTATCAGTTACAACGGCAGGCTTCCCGTAAACATCGCCGACAACGAGGTTTGCCGTTTTTCTGCCAACGCCCGAAAGGGTTATAAGTTCCTCTATCGTATCGGGGACTTTTCCGCCAAAACGCTCGGTTATTCCTTTTCCTATCTCAATTAGGTCTTTCGCCTTGGTTTTGTAAAGTCCGCAGGTTTTTATGAGTTCTTCAACCCTTGACAGTTCGGCGTTAGCCATTTTTTCGGCAGTGGGAAACTCTTTAAAAAGTTCGGGGGTAACCATATTTACCCTTGCATCAGTACACTGGGCAGACAGCCTTGTTGCCACAAGCAACTGGAAAGGGTCGGTATAGTTAAGTGAGCAGATAGCGGTAGGAAGTCGGAG
>JAZSLH010000142.1:0-5367 GCA_045535275.1 Acutalibacteraceae bacterium | reverse complement strand
AAAGCGTATGCGCCAGTTAGGCTCGGTCGAAGTACCGCAAGAGGCGTTTATGGCTGTGCTTAAACTTGACGAATAATTTATAAACTACACTGAAAGGAGGGAGAAAATGGCTTCCTCTAAACTTAAGAAAGAAAACAAAGCGTCCTTTTTACAAAATATCCTGATGCTTATGTTTTCCCAGGTAATCATTAAGGTTTTAGGCCTTGTGTACAAGGTAATAATAGTAGATGTAGAGGGTTTTGGTAATACCGGAAACGGATATTATTCAACCGGTTATCAAATTTATATGATACTCCTCGCCCTTTCTTCAATGGGAATCCCTAATGTTGTTTCAAAACTCGTTTCCGAAAGAATAGCCAAGGGCGACTTTTTGGCGGCTCACCGAGTTTTTCGTTTTTGTATAACTATTTTCAGCACAACGGGAGTGGCCTTTGCTCTTCTTCTTTTCTTCGGTGCGGATTTTATTGCTACCGATATTCTTAAGGCGTCGGGTGTAAAATATACCCTTATGTCCCTTGCTCCTGCCTTGGCGGTTGTTCCGCCGTCTGCGGTAATGCGAGGTTACTTTGTCGGACTTGGAAGCATGAAAGCAACTTCTTCATCTTTAGTTATTGAACAGTTCTTCAACTGTATACTGTCAATTGGCTTTGTTTACGCCTGTATCGGTAAAGATACCGCTGTTATGGCGGCGGCAGGAAACCTTTCTACCTCCTGCGCTTGTATTATAGCCTTTTTATACCTCGTCCTTTTCTTCTCAAAAAGAAGGGGAGAGATAAAGAACGAGTGTTTGGCTCAAGAAAATACAACCGAGCAAACAACCAAAAAAGAAATGCTTAAAATAATTCTCTCGGTTTCTATCCCCATTTCTTTTAGTTCGCTCGTTTCGGTGCTGGGCTCTGCTATTGATACGGTAACAATTAGCCGTTGTGTTCAAAACGCCTTTAATTCTTTTGGTAATACCGCTATAGAACTCGAAGAAATGGCAATGGAACTTTACGGAATACTTCAAAAGGCAGAAACAATTACCCATCTGCCCCTTGCCATAAGCGCAACCTTCTGTACCGCAATCGTTCCCGCAATTTCCGCCGCTATTGCCCAGTCAGATATAAAACAGGCAAACCGAAAAATAACTTCCTCTCTTTTCATAAACTCGTTGTTTATTTTTCCGTGTATGGCGGGCTTTATGGCTATTGCCGAGCCAATTTTAAAACTCCTTTACCCAAGCGTTCCCGACGGCGCTTTGGTGTTAAGACTTCTTACAATCTCTCTGCCTTTTTCTTCTATAAACTTTATTTTAAACGGAATTCTCTACGGAATAGGCAAGTCCCATATCCCCGCTATCGCCCTTACCGCAAGTTCTCTTTTAAAACTTGGGCTTAATGTTTGGCTTGTCAACATTCCAAGCATCAATATTTACGGTGCCGTTTTAAGTACCGTAATCTATAATTTGATTATATTTACGGTAGAGTTTTTAGTTGTCAGAAAACACATAAAACTTGAAGTAGATTTAGTAAAATGTTTCGTTAAACCAATTCTTTCCTCTGCTTTAATGGGTGTTATAGTTTATCTGCTCTATATTCTCCTTAAACCTGTCGGAAATACTGTGTCAACCCTTGTTTCAATAATTTGCGGTATGTTGGTTTATGCGGTGTTTGTTATCCTTTCTAAAAATCTTGACAAAGAAGATTTAGAGTCTATCCCGATGGGTGCCAAAATAGAAAAAATTCTTACAAAGTTTCACTTGGTGTAGATTATGAAAAATTATGAGTATATCCTCTTTGATTTAGACGGCACTATTACCGACCCCGGAGAGGGAATTACCAACTCGGTTGCCTATTCGCTTAAAACTTATGGTATAAATGTTAGTGATAAGCGTGAACTTTATACCTTTATAGGTCCGCCTCTTTACGCCTCTTTTATGAAATATTATGGTTTTTCCGAGCAAAAGGCGTCACAGGCGGTTGACCGCTACCGTGAATATTATTCGGATAAAGGTGTGTTCGAATGTCTGCTTTATCCGGGGGTTGAAAATCTTTTAAGAGAACTTCACAGTCGCGGTAAAAAGGTAATTCTTGCAACCTCTAAACCCGAATTTTTTGCCAACCAAATCCTTGAGCATTTTGATATTAAAAAATATTTTTATTATATCGCCGGCGCTACAATGGACGGTAGCCGAATTGATAAAGCCGATATAATAAAATATGCTATTGAAGGTGTCGCCCTTAAAGATAAAACCCTTGCCGTTATGATAGGCGACCGCTCTTTTGATATCCTCGGTGCAAAAGAAAACGGTATTGCCTCTATCGGCGTAACCTACGGTTACGGAAGTAAAGAAGAGTTATCTACAGCCAACTATATATGCAGTAGTGCAGAAGAACTTAAAAATTTACTAATTTAAAAAGCGGTTGGATTTTTCCAACCGCTTTTTTGGGTGCTATTTCATCATCGTTTGAATTCCGTCCATAAAGTCGCCGACTGCTCTCATCGCTTTGGAAGAACCTTTTTGAAGATGATGGTCCTTATTTTGCATCATCATTCGTCCAACCATAGTCATTGCAGCACCTGCAGCCATACCAAGCATTGCACCCTTCGCAAAACCCATTGCGTTTTTCATAATTAAATCCCCTCGCTTTCCGTTATTATTGTTTGCGTCAAGCGAGGGGAATATTAAATTTAAAAAATGTAATTTTTAATAAAATTATCTAATTTGACCGTTTCCTGAAATAATATATTTGTAGGAGGTTATTTCACTAAGTCCCATCGGTCCTCTTGCGTGTAACTTTTGGGTAGAAATTCCAATTTCTGCGCCAAGTCCAAACTCACCGCCGTCGGTAAAACGGGTAGAAGCGTTGACATAAACCGCCGCACTGTCTACAACACAGGTAAAATATTTTGCGTTTTCGGCGTTTTTTGTAACTATAACCTCGCTATGTCGGGTTGAGTATTTTTGAATGTGCTCAACTGCCTCAAAAACGTCCTTTACAACCTTTACAGAAATAGTATACCCCAAAAATTCTTTTGCAAAATCGTCTTCGTTTGCCAAAACGGCAAAATCAAGAATTTCGCAAACCTTATCGCAGCCTCTAATTTCAACCCCTGCGTCTTTAAGCCGACCGCAAATTTCGGGTAAAGCCTTTTTTGCAATATCTTTGTGTATAAGCAGACTTTCAAGAGCGTTACAAACCGACGGACGCTGAACCTTTCCGTTAAAAACGATATCACTTGCCATACCGATATCGGCAGACTCGTCAATAAATGCGTGACAGTTTCCCGTGCCCGTTTCAATTACGGGAACGGTCGAATTTTCAACCGCCGCTTTAATAAGTCCTGCGCCGCCTCTTGGAATAAGCACATCAAGATAACCGTTTAAGGTCATAAGGTCATGTGCCGACTGTCTTGAAGTGTCGGTTACCAACTGAATACAGTTCTTGTCAAGACCCGCTTTTTCTACTGCATTTCTCATAATTTCTACGGTCTTAAGGTTTGAATTAAAGGCTTCTTTTCCGCCCCTTAAAATTACCGCGCTTCCGGCTTTAAGCGATATAGCCGCCGCGTCGGAGGTAACATTAGGACGAGCCTCGTATATAATTCCAATGACACCCAAAGGAACAGAAATTTTGGTAATTTCAATTCCGTTTTCTCTTACCTTTCGGTCTAAAATTTTGCCTACGGGGTCATCAAGTTGGCAAAGAGCCGACACCCCGTCTGCCATGGCGAAAACTCTCGTCTTGTCAAGAGAAAGGCGGTCAAGCATTGACGCGGACATTCCGTTTTGTCTGGCAATTTCCAAATCTTTTTTGTTAGCCGAAATAATTTCTTCGCAGTCTGTTTTAAGTGCCTCTGCAATAAACTGCAGAGCCTTATTTTTAAGGTCTGATGAGGCAAGATTAAGACTTCTTGAAGCCTCTTTTGCCTTTATTCCAAGCGGGATTAAAGAATTCATATTTATTATCATCCTATACCAACTTAATATGCGTTCCAACCGTGTGACCGTCAAAAAGGTCAAAAATCTTTTTCGGGTTATCGCCCGACATAATTATGGTTTCAATACCGTGTTCGCCCGCAAAGAGAGCGGCTTCAAGTTTTGTTCTCATACCGCCGGTTCCTCGATTGGTACCTGAAGCCCCTGCCGAAGAAATCATATCATCGGTAATTTTTTCAATACGGTGTATAAGACGGGCGTTCGGGTTTTCCCTCGGGTCGTCGTCATAATATCCGTCAATGTCTGTAAGAATGATAAGTCCCTGTGCGTCAACTAAAGAGGCAACTATTGCCGACAGATTGTCGTTGTCGCCGAAAACAATTTCTTCAACCGAAACCGAGTCGTTTTCGTTAACAATCGGAATAGCCCCAAAATCGAGCAGTGCTCGAAATGTGTTTATAACATTAGTCTTTCTGTCCTCGTGTTCAATAACATCTCGGTTTAAAAGAATTTGTGCCGAAACATAGCCGTATTCCGCAAAGTTACGGTCATAAATGCTCATAAGGTCGCATTGACCTACGGCCGCTGCCGCCTGCTTTCCTTTGGTGTCTGACGGACGGCAGGGGAGGCGAAGACGGTTAACCCCAACCGCAACGGCGCCCGAAGATACTATAATAACCTCAATATCTCTGTTTTTAAGGTCGGAAACTACTCGGCAAAGTTGCTCAATACGGCGAAGATTAGGTTTTCCGTTTTCGTATGTAAGGGTAGAAGAGCCAACCTTTATAACAATTCTTTTAAAATCTTTGGATTCCACTTAAATTCACCTTCTAAAAGTTAAATTAAAAAGATTATAACACTTTTTTTATTTATTTACAAATTATACTTTATTTTTTGCTTCTTTTCAAGTATAATTGAAATAATTGAAAATACTTTTGCGAGGTAGAAAATGAATATACTCTCAAAACTTTTCGGAAATTACAGCGAAAAAGAAATTAAAAGAATAAAACCTCTTCAGGAGCGTGTCCTCGCCCTTGAAGAAGAATACCGCGCTCTTTCCGATGAAGAACTGAAAAATAAAACCTATGAGTTTAAAAATCGTCTTCAAGTCGGTGAAACTCTTGACGACCTGCTTCCCGAAGCCTTTGCCGCCTGCCGCGTGGCGTCTGACCGAGTTCTCGGAATGCGTCACTTTCCCGTACAGATAAACGGCGGAATTGTGCTCCATCAGGGCAGAATAAGCGAGATGAAAACGGGTGAAGGTAAAACCCTCGTGGCAACCTTGCCTGCCTACCTTAACGCCCTTTCGGGTAAAGGGGTCCATATCGTTACGGTCAACGACTACCTAGCCAAGCGTGACTCTGAATGGATGGGTAAACTCTATCGCTTTATGGGTCTTGAGGTCGGTCTTATTGTCCACGGAATGACAAGCGAAGAAAAGAAAG
>JAZSLH010000032.1:0-2706 GCA_045535275.1 Acutalibacteraceae bacterium | reverse complement strand
AGGAGAAAAATATGGCTAATGTAACTGGTTATTTCGGTGAAAACGTTTTTAGCGAGGGCGTAATGAAAGCCCGTCTTCCGAAGGAAACCTTTAAACTGGTACAAAAAGCGATACATAATAACAAGCGTCTTGACTCGGCTACTGCCGCTATCGTTGCCGACGCTATGAAAGACTGGGCAATCGAAAAAGGCGCTACCCACTATACCCACTGGTTCCAGCCAATGACGGGAATTACCGCCGAGAAACACGACAGTTTCATCTATCCTACGGGCGACGGAAAGGTAATAATGGAGTTTTCGGGTAAGGAACTTATCCAGGGCGAAACCGACGCTTCCTCTTTCCCCTCGGGCGGTCTCCGCGCTACCTTTGAGGCAAGGGGCTATACCGCGTGGGACCCCACCTCCTTTGCTTTTATCAAGAATAATGTTCTTTGTATTCCTACCGCCTTTTGCTCTTATACGGGCGAGGCGCTCGACAAAAAGACCCCCCTGCTTCGAAGTATGGAAGCCTTTAATAAACAGGCGCTTCGTGTGGTAAAACTTTTTGGTAACGATGAGGTAACCGCCGTTAAAACAACCGTCGGTCCCGAACAGGAATATTTTCTTATTGATAAGGAGTATTATTTAAGCCGAAAAGACCTTATTTATACGGGCAGAACCCTTTTTGGCGCAATGCCACCTAAAGGTCAGGAACTTGACGACCATTATTTCGGCACAATAAAGACCCGCGTCAAAAACTTTATGACCGAGGTTGACCAGGAACTTTGGAAACTCGGCGTTCTTTCTAAAACTGAGCATAACGAGGCTGCCCCCGCACAGCACGAACTTGCCCCCGTTTTCGCAACCACAAATATTGCGGTTGACCACAACCAGATAACAATGGAACTTCTCCAGAGAATTGCCAAAAAGCACGACCTTATTTGTCTTCTTCACGAGAAGCCGTTCGACGGCGTAAACGGTTCGGGAAAACATAATAACTGGTCAATCTCTACAAGTACGGGCGTAAATCTTTTAAATCCGGGCGAAACCCCCTATGAAAACGCTCAGTTTTTGCTTTTCCTCTGCGCTGTAATAAAAGCGGTTGACGATTATCAGGATTTGCTTCGAATTTCGGTTGCTTCTGCAGGAAATGACCACCGTTTAGGCGCTCTTGAAGCGCCCCCTGCCGTTGTTTCAATGTTCTTAGGTGACGAACTTTCCGAAATTCTTGAAGATATTGAAAAGGATATCCCCTACGGCGCTAAAGAAAAGGAAAATTTAAAGGTTGGCGTTCACGTTCTGCCTAAATTCCCCAAAGACACTACCGACCGCAACCGCACCGCCCCCGTTGCCTTTACGGGCAATAAGTTTGAATTCAGAATGCTCGGCTCGTCCGACTCGGTTGCAGAGCCTAATGTAATCCTTAATACCGCAACGGCTGAATCGCTTCGCCTTTTTGCCGACGAACTTGAAGGGGCAGAAGACTTTCAAACGGCGCTTCACGACCTCATTCAGAAGACTATCCGTAACCATAAGAGAATAATCTTCAACGGAAACTGCTATGATGAGTCGTGGGAAAAAGAGGCTGAAAAGAGGGGTCTTCTTAATCTGAAGACTACCCCCGACGCTCTTCCGCTTCTGCTTGAGAAAAAGAATATTGACCTTTTTGCTACCCACAAAATTTATACCGAGGCTGAACTTCGCTCCCGCCTTGAAATAATGCTCGAAAACTATTGTAAAATAGTCAATATTGAAGCGCTCACAATGGTCGATATGGCAAGAAAAGAAATTCTTCCGGCCGTTAGCGCTTATGTTACCGCCCTTGCCGACGAAGTAGAGGCTGTAAAGGCAATAGGTCTTGAAACTATTGACAGTTTCGAGGCTGAAACAGCAAAAACCTTAACAGACCTTAAGTTATCCGCTTTTGCTAAACTTAAAGAACTTGAAAAGGTTTCAAAAGAGGTAATAAAAATTCAGGATACCGAAGAGAGAGCAAAAGAATATAAGGATAAAGTTTTAATCTTAATGGCTGAACTTCGCGCTTTAGTTGACCTTATGGAAACCCACACCGCCGATGAATATTGGCCAATAGCAACCTACGGCGAACTGCTGTTTGGAGTGATTTAAAAAAGACGACCGAAAGGTCGTCTTTTTTCAGTTTACAGTTGACAGGTTTTAGATATTAGGTTTCTTGAATATGCGATAAAGTATTCTTTCCAAGCGGTTGTCTGGAAGAATGGTCATCACACAAGGCTTAACTTCTAAACACCCGTCGCAAAAATCTTTTGCAAGAATAACATCTGAAGAAGATAAATTTTTGTCAAAATGCTTATTAAAACACTTCAAACAGAACTCTGCCAAAAAAACACCCCCCCGGTTTATGATATTTAATATCATTTTATATCATATTCTCACATGTTGCAATAGTTTTGAATATAATATAATTTACAGGGGGCGATGATATGAAACCGCTTAAGCAACAAATAAGCATAACTGTAGATAGCGACCTGCTTGAAAAAGCAAAGAAACTTGCAGAATATGATGACCGTTCGCTTTCCCAATTTATCAACATCGCACTTAAAGAGTATGTGAACAAACAAGAAGAAAAGATAAAATACAAAACACGACCTTATGGTCGTCTTTTTTCAGTTTACAGTTGACAGAGGGTCAGAAAAAGAGAGTAAAAGAGTACGAGTGTAGGGCGCGACGAGGGACCGCGCCGCAGCGA
>JAZSLH010000096.1:0-11543 GCA_045535275.1 Acutalibacteraceae bacterium | reverse complement strand
CACCTGCCAAAAATGTATTAGAACTCCCGACCTTGAGCGTGTGGGTCATACCGCCCGTCACGGAACCTATTTTGAAATGCTCGGAAACTTCTCTTTCGGAGATTATTTTAAAAATGAAGCAATTCCTTGGGCTTGGGAATTTTTAACCGAAACCCTCGAAATTCCCGCTGACCTTCTTTGGCCTTCGGTTTACGAAGAAGACGACGAAGCCTTTGCCCTCTGGCGTGATAAAATCGGCGTACCCGAAGAAAAAATAGTTAAACTCGGCAAAGCAGATAACTTCTGGGAACACGGTACAGGCCCCTGCGGTCCTTGCAGTGAAATCTATTTTGACCGCGGCGAAAAATACGGCTGCGGCGACCCTGATTGCAAACCCGGCTGCGAGTGCGACAGATATATGGAAATCTGGAACAATGTTTTCTCCCAGTTTAACAATATGGGCGATGGCACCTATACCGAACTTGAGCATAAAAATATCGATACGGGAATGGGTCTTGAACGCCTCGCTTGCGTAATGCAGGGTGTTGACAATATGTTCGAGGTTGATACCGTTCGTAAAATTTTAGATACCGTTTGTGCCATTTCGGGTAAAGCCTACGGACAAGATAAAAATAACGATATTTCTATTCGTGCTATTACCGACCACGCAAGAAGTGCTACATTTATGATTTGCGACGGCGTAGTCCCCTCTAACGAAGGCCGAGGCTATGTTCTTCGCCGACTTATTCGTCGTGCTGCCCGTCATGGCCGACTTCTTGGAATTACAAGGGCTTTCCTACCCGAAATGGTAGAGGTTGTAATCGGCGAAAACAAGTCGGCATACCCCGAACTCGTAGACCGCAAAGAATTTATTTTAAAGGTTATTTCTAACGAAGAAAAGGCTTTCGCAAAAACTATCGATTTAGGCCTTTCAATGCTCGAAGACCTAACTAAAAAAGGCGGTCAACTTTCGGGCGAAGACGCCTTCAAACTATACGATACCTACGGCTTCCCCTTCGACCTTACTGTAGATATTCTTGCCGAAAAGGGAATGACTGTAGACGAAGTAGGCTTTAAGGCTCTTATGGAAGAACAGCGCAACCGCGCTCGTACCGCCCGAAAAGCCTCCGACTCAGAGTCTTGGAAGAGCGACGGAATAAATTTTGAAGTAAATAAAACCGAATTTGTCGGATATACAGAAAACACCACTCATGCAAAGGTTGTCGCTATTGCCGTTGACGGCGAACTTGTCGATATGGCAACAGAAGGTACAAAGGCAATAGTTGTTCTTGATAAAACCACCTTCTACGGCGAGGGCGGTGGACAGGTTGGCGATACGGGTGTAATCAAATCTGCAACCTGTAATATGTCGGTTACCAATACCACCAAATCAAATGATATCTTTACCCACATGGTAGAAATCGAAAGCGGCGCCGTTTCGGTTGGCGATACCGTTACTGCCGAAATAAATATCGACCGCAGAAACGCTATCAGAAGAAACCATACCGCTGCCCACCTTTTACAAGCGGCTTTGCGTACCGTACTCGGTAACCACGTTGAACAAGCGGGTCAACTTGTAAATGATGAGGTTGTCCGTTTCGACTTCACTCACTTCTCGGCTTTAACTGCCGAGGAACTTTCGGCGGTTGAAAACCTTGTTAACAAGAAAATTCTTGAAGCAATTGAAGTTAATAACGAAGAAATGGCTATCGAAGACGCTAAAAAACTCGGCGCAATGGCGCCTTTTGGCGAAAAATACGGCGACCGTGTTCGTGTAGTAGACTGCGATAAATTCTCTATAGAATTCTGTGGCGGTACCCACGTAAATAATTCGGCTAAAATCGGCCTTTTCAAAATAGTTTCTGAATCTTCGGTTGCCGCTGGCGTTAGAAGAATCGAAGCGGTTACAGGTGCAAATGTTCTTTCTCTTCTTGAAAAATATAAAACTGCAGTTTATGATACCGCCGCAGTTTTAAAGAGCACTAATATTATGGATGTTGCCGCAAAGGCTCGTCAAATTTCTGAAGAACTAAAAGAAACCGGTAAAAAGGTAGAGGCACTCGAAGCAAAACTCGCCGGCTCCAAAATTTCGGATATGTTAAATAATGCTACCGTTAAAAATGGCGTTAAAATTATTACTGCACAGTTTGACGGTATGTCGCCAAACGAACTTCGCTCAATGTGTGACCAGGTTAAAGGGGATAATGCAAACGCCGTTTGTCTGTTCGCTTCGGTCAACGGCGAAAAACTAACCTTCTGCGCCGCCGCAGGCAGTGAGGCAATTAAAAAAGGTGCTAATGCGGGTAATATTGTCCGTGAGGTTGCTAAACTCACAGGCGGAAACGGTGGCGGAAAACCCGACAGTGCTATGGCGGGCGGAAAAGAAATCTCCAAAGTTAGCCAGGCAGTAACCGCCGCTTTAGATATAATCGCCGCTATGATTGGAGAATAATATGGACTGTTTGTTTTGTAAAATAATTGCGGGAGAAATCCCCTCAACCAAAATTTATGAAAACGAATGGGTCTATGCCTTTGCCGATATAGACCCAAAAGCGCCTTTTCACGCAATAATTGTTCCTAAAGAACATATTGCCTCTGCGGCCGATATTACTGCCGAAAATAGCGGCCTTATCGCCAAAATTTTCGAAGCGGTAGCCCAAATTGCAAGAGAACAAAATTTAGAAAAGGGCTTTCGCGTTGTAAATAACTGTGGACAAGATGGCGGTCAAACCGTTTCTCATATTCATTTTCACCTACTTGCTCGCAGAAATCTTCAGTGGCCACCCGGCTAAAAAGGAAATGTAGGGCGCGACGTCTCGACGCGCCGATAAAGGAGAATTGTTATGTCAAAATTCTATACAATGAAAATCGCAGGGCTTGAAAGAAACCTTAAATTGTTCCCCGTTTCCGACAGTCTGGATATTGCCGCATTTATCCTTTTCGGCGATACCGAAATTACTATTGCTGCGGCTGAAGAACTTTTAAGCAAAGTCCCCGACTTTGACTACATTTTAACCCCCGAAGCAAAAAGCATACCTTTAGCATACGAAATGTCACGCCAATCGGGTAAACCCTATGTAGTTGCCCGCAAGGGAGTAAAGGTTTATATGGGAAGTCCCGTTTCGGTTACTGTTCGTTCAATTACTACAAAGAAAGAGCAAACCCTCTATCTCGGTGAAGATGAGGTTAACCTTATTAAAGGCAAAAAAGTGCTTATCGTAGATGATGTAATCTCAACCGGAGAATCTCTTTCGGCTGTAAGAACACTGGTAGAAAAAGCCGGCGGTATAGAATCTGCCGCTTGTGCCGTTCTTGCCGAAGGCGACGCCGCCGACCGAACCGATATAATTTTCCTTGAAAAACTTCCTCTTTTCTTTGAATAGGTAACAATATTTTCCCTTATGGCAAGACCTTATCTGTTTATCGGCATTGCAACCCTTTTAGCCTCCTTTTTCGCACTCGACTCAGGGCAAGTCCCTATAGCCGTAATAATGGTGTCAGCGGCTTTGTTTACTCTTATATTTACGGTAGTAAAAAAGAAAAAGGTTATTAGCGGAATAATTTTAGTTGTTGTTTGCCTGTTAGTAGCAATAAGACTTTGCTCGGCTACTTATTTCGTTGAAAGTAAAAATAAAGCCCTTGAGGGAAGAACGGCTCAAATTACGGGCAATATTGTAAGAATTCAAGAGAATGAAAGCAACTTTAGCAGATATACCTTAAAGATTGAAGAAAGCAGTTTAAAACTTGCAAAGGGGCTTAAAGTTTCGGCTTTTATTCCCGCTAACTCTTCTCTTGTACCGGGCGACAAAATTGAAGCCAAGGTTGTTTTTGAAGACCCAAACGGAAAATATAAGGCAACAAATTTTGCAAACGGCCGTTACTATGACTGTACCGTAGAAAGTTTTCGAAACCTGAACGACCCCTCTTTAAATCTGAACAGAGCCATTTATTTTGTTCGCGAAGAAATAAGAAAATCAATAAGTAAAGGCGGCTCAAGTGAAGAGTCAGCAGTGCTTTTAGCCCTTATAATCGGGGATAAATCTAATATTTCAAAGGAACTGAGCCTAAATGTAAAAAGAGCAGGTGTCAGCCATATGCTCGTCGTTTCGGGGCTTCATTTAGGAATTCTGTGCGGCTTTGTTTTCCGCCTTCTTCAAAGTCGAATAAATCGGCTCGGTTATGTTTTGCTGGGCAGTGCAACAGTTGTCTTTATGGCTGCGATTTGCCTTTTTCACGTTTCTGTTTTAAGGGCATCTATCGTCTACCTAGTAATGTTGCTTTCAAGGCTTGTGCTTAAAAATTATGATTCTTTAAACGCTTTGGGACTTGGAATAATCTTGGTAGTTTTGATTTTTCCTTACGCTTTTTATAATGTCGCTTTTCTGCTCTCAGTATCTGCAACCTTTTCGGTAATCGGACCTGCAGATATGCTTATAAAAGCGGTCTCATTTAACAAAATGGGCGTTGTTTTAGGTAAAGTTACAGATTATGTTTACGGGGTTTTGGTAATCTCGGTCTGTGCCATTATTTGCACCTTGCCGATAACCGTTTATTATTTTGGCTTTGTTGCCCTTATAGCCCCTATAACAAACCTTGTCGTAAGTTTTGCCGTATCGGTGGCTTTAATAGTCGGCGTTTTTGCGGTTGTTATAAGTTTTCTCCCTTTTGGACAGTTTCTTTGTCTGCCCTTTTTCGCCGTTGCAAGAGCCGCGGCAGGTTATTTTATCCATGCGGTAAATACAATCGGGTCAACCGAATTTGGTGTTTTGAAACTACCAAATAACAGTGCTCTGCTCTGTTTTATTTTTGCATTATTTTTTGTACTTGCTGTCAAATTTTTTTACGACTTAAAATTATCACGAAAGGAAAGAGCCGTAAGTGCTAAACGAAAAAACCTTAAAATCAGCCCTTGAGTCAGGCTCTGTCCTGCCGGTTTATCTTATTGCGGGTGACGATACCTATCTTAAAAAACAGGCTCTCGACCGTATAATTAAAGCAACCGTCGAAGACTCAGACGAAATGAACCTCATTAAATTTGATAACGAGGTAAACTTTCAAACGGTCTATGACGAACTTAACGGCTTTCCCATTATGGCGGATAAAAAATGCGTCATTCTTAGTGAATATGAAATAGATGATGCCCCAAAAGCCGAACTCGAAAAACTGATTGAACTTGCAAGTGAGCCTTACGACACCTCGGTTTTCGTTATCTATTTTGGCGCCTATGAGGTCGATTTCAAAAAGCCCTCTAACGCCTTTAAACAACTTATGTCGGCGGTAGAGTCGTCGGGCGGTGCGGTTGTCCGTATAAACTGCAAATCGGCTGACGAACTTGCCCGTTGGCTCGTTTCTTCTGCTAAAAAGAACGGTTTGGCGTTATCCCTCAAAAACGCTAACTATCTAATTGAGCGTTGTACTTTAGATATAAATGTTTTAAGTTCTGAACTTATTAAACTTTCTTCCTTTTTAAAAGAAGGGGAAATAACAAGAGAGATAATTGATAAAGTTTGTGTAAAATCTGCCGAAGCCTCAATTTACGATATGGCGGATATGATAATTGCGGGAAACACCTCGGGTGCAATGCAACTTTTAGACGAACTTTTTTATCTGAATGTTCAAAGTATGCCGATTTTTGTTAATATCGCACTTGCGTATGTCAATATGTATAGAGCAATGTCGGCAAAACCCCACCGAAAAGACCTTGAGGAACTCGGCGAAGAGTTTTCGCTCGGCGCCCGTAAATTTTTGCTTAAAAAAGCGTCTTATAATCTTAAAAACTTTAATGCCGAAAAACTTAAACTCTCTTTTGACGCCTTAATAACTGCCGAAAAAGAACTCAAAAGTTATTCGGGCAACGACCGTATTATTTTAGAAAAACTAATTGTCAGACTTATCTATATTGCAAAAACGGGTGAAGCCCTTGGTTAAGATAAATAAAGCGGTTATAGTCGAGGGCAAGTACGATAAAATCCGTCTTGCGAATATAATTGATGCGGTAATTATTACCACCGACGGGTTCGGTGTTTTTAAAAACGCCGATAAAAAGGCGTTTATACGGCTTATGGCGGAAAAAAACGGGATTGTCATTCTGACCGATTCCGACAGTGCGGGTCAAATGATTAGAAAGCATGTTGAAAAAATCGCGGGTAAGGACAAGGTTTGTAATGTCTATCTTCCCCAAATACTCGGCAAAGAAAAGCGTAAGACTACCTTTTCGGCAGAGGGATTTTTAGGTGTTGAGGGAACCGACGACCAAATAATTCTTGAAGCCTTAAAAAAAGCGGGTGTAACCTGTGAAAAAACAACCTCAAAGGGTAGAAAAATTACCAAAACCGACCTTTTTAATATTGGTGTGTCAGGAGGAGAGGGGTCTAAAACAAAACGGGCTTCGCTTCTTTCGTTTTTAAATCTGCCGTCAAATTTACCCGCCAATTCAATGCTTGATGCAATAAATACTCTTTTTGATTATGAAAGTTTTATGGAAGAGGTAGAAAAATGGAACCGAGAATCTGCTCAAAACTGAAAATCCTTTATATAGTCGATATATTAAAAGAATATTCCGACGAGGAAAATCCACTTAACGCTACCGAAATTTGCGACCACCTTGAAAAATACGGAATTAGGGCAGAACGCAAGGCAATATATGACGACATCGAAAACCTTATCTACTACGGGTACGATATTATAAAAACAAGAGGGAAGAAAAATGGTTATTTTCTTGCCTCCCGAGAGTTTGAACTCCCCGAAATTTATCTGCTTACCGACGCGGTTCAGGCGGCTGATTTTATAACCCCTAAAAAGACCCGCCAACTGATAGAAAAACTTGAAAGTATGATGTCGAAGGAACAAGCAAGAACCAGAGAAAACAGTATTTATATTGATTATGGTCATAAATGCGACAATGAAGAGATTTATATAAGTATTGATACTCTGCGTACCGCTATCGAGCAGGGCAAAAAGGTAAAACTTAAATATAGGACAAGACAAATCGGTGACGACAGAAAAATATCCGTAAAGGAAAAGGAATTGCTTGTTAGCCCCTATGCTCTTATCTGGATGGAAGACCACTATTATCTTGTCTGCAATAATCAGAAATATGATAATCTGATGCATCTTAGAATTGACCGAATGAAGACAGTTTTGCAAACCGATGAACCCTACCGCCATTTCAGTGAGGTTTGCAAATATACCGACCGCTTTGATACGGCTGACTATGC
Organism: Acutalibacteraceae bacterium; assembly: GCA_045535275.1. GTDB lineage: Bacteria > Bacillota > Clostridia > Oscillospirales > Acutalibacteraceae > SFWF01. The sequence goes on along the minus strand of JAZSLH010000096.1, from coordinate 4,347 downwards.
CTCTAAAACCTTTAATATGTACGGAGGCGAACTTTGTGATATAGAACTGTCCTGTAATGCCTCAATACTTGAACAGGTAATCGACCGTTTCGGCGATAAAATACATATAATAGGATACGAAAACGGCAAATTTAATTTCAGAGTAAACGGTATGATAAGTAACGGTCTTGTTGGCTTCATAATGCAGTTTTGCGGAGATATTGAGGTTGTAGGGCCAAAGAAACTTCGCGATATGATAGCGGATAAAATAGAAATACTTAATAAAACTTATAAAAACGATTAAAAAACACTTGATTTTTCGCCGAAGACTATGTATAATAATCTTCGGCTGATACGGAGAAGTCGCGTAGTTGGTCGAGCGCGCACGATTGGAAATCGTGTAACCATTAAAAGTGGTTCGAGGGTTCGAATCCCTCCTTCTCCGCCAAAACAAATACCCACCCTTTTGGGTGGGTATTTGTTTTTTTGTCGTCGAAGAGGGATTCGAACCCGAGAGGGTCTGCAGCGTTAAAAAAACAGTCCGGTGGACTGTTTTTAGCAAGGAGCGTGCAGGCGGGTACCGAACGCATAAGCGTTGGGTCGCCAAGCGTAAAGTATGCGGTGCAAAGCCACCGCAGACGGTCGAATCCCGTTAATTTAAATTCAGTTTTTGCCGACACAGAGTATCCCGTAAACCTAGGTCAAGCAAAAATAAAAGGCACACTTCTTTTGAAGTGTGCCTTTTCGGCTTTGCAGTCTTATTTTGCAAGCATCCAAACTGCCATTTTGCTTTCTTCAGTCCAAAGTTTTCCTGCAGAAGCATAGTCGGTAAGAAGAACCTTTGAGCCATCCTTAAGAGGAACTTCAACTTCAACTAAAGTTTTAAAGGGTGCCTTTGAATCTTCGGGAACAACTGCATCAACATATCCATCTGCATCTATTGCAAAAGCAGTTGCTTCGTCTACATTGTAGCCAAGGCGGTTTTCCTGAGCCAAGAAAACAGGACCTCTTCTAAGAGCAATACGCTCTTTGGCAATCGGGTCGTCCTTGTCGTAAGCGGGTAAAACTCTGTCGGCAGGGGTAAAGCCGGTAATAACCTTAGGTCCTTGAGTCGAAACATAGAAAGCCTCGGTTCTCATATCTAGACTGAGTTCAATAGTATCACCGTCTTTGAAAACGCGGTTTATCGTAATATAACCTTCTGTAACGGGAATGCTTTGTCCGTTTACCAAAAGGGTGGTTGTTTTACTCCACTCCGGGTTTCTTACTTTGAGTTCAAACTCTTCGTCACTATCAAGATTTACAGTAACCTTAACAGTTCCTGTCTTGGGATATTCGGTTTCAATATTAAAGACAACAGCATTTCCTGCGGGTGTAGTTGCCTTAATTGTGCCGGTGTTATAAAGGTTTAGTGCAAAACCGTTTTTAGAAGTCATAAGTGCCATTTTTGAGAACATACCAAGTCCTGCGGGGCCAATACATACACAGCAACCGTAGTAGTGGTTATCTCTCATAACCTTCATACCGCCAATACCAATGCCTCGTGCAGCCGCAACAAGAGGGCTGTAACTATCAAAGGGCAGGGGTTCAATAAAGTATTCGGGGTGTTCCGCTTCAAGTTTTTTGTTAGTAACCTTTTCGGTGTTAATAGCACCGAGATAAGCGTTATACATAGAACGCTCAAAAGCGTCTACATATTTAGCGTCACCCGTAAGAAGGGTTAACTGATACATAAACTTCATAAGAGTAACGGTAACACAGGTTTCTTGCTGAATTTTAATGGGGTTGGTGTTTGCCTGACGCACTGTAGAGTTGTCGAAGTTTTCATAGTAACAACCGCAGCAACCGATAACGGTAAAGTCGCTTTTCAGAATTCTGTCGGCAAAGGAGATAACCGCAGTCTTATACTTTTCTTCTTTCGTAACTCTGAAGTATTCAAGAATTCCTTCAAAGAAAGAAATCATCTCATAAGCCTTTTTAACGGGGAGTTGGCAGGGAAGAATGTCGCTTTCCAAAACAAGTTTAACAACATCGTTACTTGCAATACCGCCGTTTTTAACAATATGTTCTGCAAAAGTGAGGTATTTTTCTTCACCCGTAATGTTGTAAAGGCGAACAACGGGTTCAAGAATAGAAGAAGCGTTAAGCCCTTCCCAGAATGTAGAGGTAGAAGTAATAACGATTTTGTCATCACCGATGTGGTCAATTAAATAGTCAACTTGGCCCTTCATTGAAGCAACAATTTTTTTAGTAAATTCATTGTCATCGCAAATTTCAATAAAGTATTGCATTCCAAGAAGAACATACTTTCTGCACCACATATCCCAACCGTTAAATTCGCTTTCAACAGCGTAACTGCTGATACGGCCATCTTTGTCGGCACTGTCTATCATATCACTAACGGTTTTCTTTAAAATGGCGTAAAGGTCGGGGTCTTTGGTAAGAGAATATACGAAACAAGCGCCGCGCATCATCTTTCCCCAATATTCGCCTCGCCAACCTCCGTCGGCACCGTCGGCATCGTGACGGAATTGCTCAACGAATCTTGCCCAATGCTCAGCATCTTTAAGTTGAAAATCTTTAATATAGTCAGCCATATCGTTTATGTAACCGGTATAACTGTGTTGGTCGGTAAAATCAACAAACAGAGTGTCGGTTGCAAGACGGGGGAAATTGGCATCATTTTTCTTATAGAGATTTTTTGACATAAATTTTCCTGCCTTTCAAGGCTTAAAGCCTTTTTTTATAAGAATAGCATCTTGGAAAAATCTTGTCAAGATATAATGCTGTAAATTTGTACTAATTATAGTAAAAAACGTGCTGTTTCGAAAAGTAAAACAGCACGTTATCATATACATCATAAATATTTTTCCAAAGAGTCGAAAATCCTTTCGGCAATTGTCTTCATTCCAAGGTCGCCTGGGTGATTAGCAACTCCCGAATGTTCAAACAAACCTATCGCTTTCATTTGGGGCATAGAACCCAAATCGTTGAGTTTTACTAAAGGTAAACAAAACTCTTCGGCAAGTTGGCAAATTACCGAGTCACCGGGATGGTGCCAAAAACTTGTTGTAAGAATAACCTGTGTATTGTTCTTTGCTGACAGATAGTTAAGAAGAGATTTATACTCTTTTTTAAACACACCAGCGTCAAAGTCGGCACAAGGGCAGTTTTCAATAAAACGGGCAATAACAATATCCGCATTAAAGTCGCGTGCCGGTTCAAACAGGTTATAAAGACTTTGTCCGTTTTTATACGCGCCTTCCCACCCGGAAACCTGACAAATGCAAAATGAAGCGTCGCCGTCTTTATCTTTGATTTTTTCCATAAGCAAATGTACATAGTCGTTTTCTTTTGCCGACGCTGCCATACCCCACTCATTGTGCCATCCAATGTCGTGTTTTATCCCGTGAAGTGTGATTGAGTTTCCTACAAACATCACGCGTATTCCCTTGCCATCAACATTAAAAAAACGTATAATTTCGGCATCTTTAAGTTGGCTTGCCGAGTCAACGGTATTTTTTTTAATTTCTGAATATTTTTCCATAATACAACCTACCTTTACAGGTTTGATAACTTCATAATATTTTTGTACAAGCAGTTTGTCAAGTACGCTTTTAAAAGACTTTTAAAAAAGACTTGTCTTTTTAAGTAATATTGTGTAAAATAAAGAAGAACGGTGTAAAGTTATTTTGCTTTACATCAAAAGGGGTAATCCCTAAAAAAATTTTGGAGGAAAAGATTATGAAAAAACTCATGGCGCTTCTCCTCGCTGTTGCTATGCTCTTCTGCTTAGTTGCCTGCGGCGGAGAAAACGAAGAGGCTCTTGGAATGAGCGATGCTCCCCTTGCAGCCGTTGCCCTTAAGGCAGATTATGAAATCCCCGATGATTTCAAGGTTGGCTTTATCTGTCTCCATGACGAAAAGTCCACCTACGACCTTAACTTCCTTAACGGCGTTACTGCCCTTAAAGAAGCAACCGGCCTTACCGACGAACAGGTTCTTGTAAAGAAGAACGTTCCCGAAACCGACGATTGCTATCAGGCAGCAAAAGACCTTGTAACCGAAGGCTGCGACCTTATCTTCGCTAACTCTTTCGGCCACGAAGACTTTATTATTAAGGCTGCTAAAGAGTTCAAAGATGTACAGTTCTGCCACGCTACCGGAACAAAGGCTCACACCGAAAAACTTCCTAACTACAACAACGCTTTTGCTTCCATCTATGAGGGACGTTACCACGCAGGTAACGCTGCAGGTATGCAACTCAACGAAATGATTGAAGCCGGCGATAATACAGCTGAACAGGCTAAAATCGGTTATGACGGAGCATACACCTATGCAGAGGTTAACTCCGGTTACACCTCTTTC
>JAZSLH010000076.1:0-4304 GCA_045535275.1 Acutalibacteraceae bacterium | reverse complement strand
CCGATTCTTTTCACCTTATAGCAAAATTAAAACTTTTAAACAAAAAAAGTGCAGTAATTTTGTAAATCTTGACAGTTAACAGATTGACTTTACTGTGCTAAAATAGTAGATAACTTAATATACAAGATAACAAGGTTTATCTGTAATAAAGTAAATTTTTAAAGAGGAGAATTTTTATGAAATCTTTATTTAAAAAAGCGTTCGCAGTAGTAATGGCTGCAGCAATGCTTCTTTCCCTCACCGCTTGCGGCGGCTACACCAGCGATAACACCGAATATGTTATCGGTTTTTCAGGCCCCTTAACCGGTCCTGCTGCTGTTTACGGCGTTGCAGTTCAGAACGCTGCTCAAATGGCTGTTGAAGAAATCAATGATGCCGGCGGTCTTGACGGAGTTAACTTCAAACTCGTTGCCCTTGATGACAAGCACGACGCTACCAAGGTTGCCGCTAACTTTGCAACCCTTATGGAGAGCGGAATGCAGGTTTCTCTCGGAACCGTAACCACCGCCCCCGGTCTTGAATTCTCTAAACTTTCTAACGACGATAAGGTGCTCTTCCTTACCCCCTCGGCTTCGGGCGACAAAATTCCCGAATTCGACAACGGATTCCAAATGTGCTTTGCAGACGGAAACCAGGGCGCTGTTGCCGCTAACTTCGTTAACGGACTTGGCCTTAACAAAATTGGTATCTTCTACAAGTCTGACGACCCATATTCAAAGGGAATTTATGACCAGTTCAAGGCAAACCTCAATAGCAGCATTCAAACCGTAGATACCGTTTTCACCGCTGCTAACGAAACCGACTTCTCGGCTCAAATCACCCAACTTAAAGACTGCGAATTTATCTTTATGCCCATCTACTATCAACCTGCTTCTGTATTCATGACTCAGGCAAAGGGCGTAGTTAAGAACAACGCTACCTACTACGGCTGCGACGGTTTCGACGGTCTTGCCGGTCAAATCGACCTTTCTACCATTCCTCAGGAAGTTTCAATGCTTTCTCACTTCGACTCCAATGCTAAAGAAGGTGCTGCTGCTGATTTCGTTAAGAAATATACCGAAAAATACGGCGCAGAAACCCTTAACCAGTTCGGCGCTTCTGCTTACGACTGCGTATATGCTATCTTCAATGCTATGAAGGAACTTAAAGAAAGCGGAAAAGATATTCCTGTAACCATTACTGCTGAGGAACTCTATTCTCTCCTTAAAGACCACTTCACAGGCGACTTCTCTTACTCGGGCGTTACCGGTACTGACATTACTTGGGAAGATAACGGCTATGTAAACAAGGCCGCTGTTAAGTTCACCCTTAAAGAAGCAGACAAATAACAGAAAGTCCTAAAAAACTATAATTTTCAATTTGCCGGTGTGGTTTTCCGCTCCGGCAAATTGTCATAAATAATATTCAGGAAAATTTTATGGAAATTATCGAAACACTTATCAATGGGTTAAGTCTTGGCGGAACCTATGCTATAATAGCCCTTGGCTATACAATGGTTTACGGAATTGCCAAAATGCTTAATTTCGCCCACGGCGATATTATTATGGTGGGCGGCTACACATTATATGTTACCCTTGCCAATATGGGCCACCCAATTTTAGGGTTGGCTCTTGCTGTGCTTATTTGTATGGGACTTGGAATAACGGTTGAAAAGTTTGCCTATAAACCCCTTCGTGGAGCCTCTCCCTTGGCGGTTCTAATTACGGCAATCGGTGTAAGTTATTTGCTTCAGTCCCTTGCCCAAATTATTTTCACCTCTGCTCCCCGAATGGTTTATGTCGGCGGACAAGACGGATTGGGTTATGTAACAATTGGTGACCTTAAAATTCAAAAACATATCCTAATTACCCTTATTTGCTCGGCAGTAATTATGGTGGCGTTAAGCGCTTTTGTTAAATACACAAGGGTTGGCCGCGCTATGATAGCCGTTTCGGAAGATAAGGGTGCCGCACAACTTATGGGTATAAATGTTAATATGATTATTACCATCACCTTTGCAATTGGTTCGGCTCTTGCCGCCTTTGCCGGCTTCTTTATGCTTATGAAGTCGCCAAGTTTAACTAATACGCTGGGTGCAATGCCCGGAATTAAGGCCTTTACCGCCGCAGTTATTGGCGGAATTGGCTCACTGCCCGGCGCAATGATTGGCGGACTTTTTATTGGAATGATAGAAACAATAGCGCAGGTTGTTCCCGGAATGGGCGCCTATACTGTTGCTATTGAGTTTCTTGTTCTAATAATTGTTTTACTTGTTCGTCCCACCGGAATTCTTGGTAAGAAGAGGAGGGAGAAGGTATAATGAAAGAAAAAAAGCAATTTAAAATAAGCCATTATATCAACTATATTGTGATTGCGCTTGCTACCGTTATACTTGGCGCTCTCTCGGTTGCAGGTGCGCTTCCCGCTTCCTATCAAATTATTTTTGAAAATATTGCAATTGCAATTGTTCTTGCCGTATCGCTCAGCATGGTGGTCGGCTTTCTTGGCGAACTTTCTCTTGGTCACGCCGGCTTTATGTGCGTGGGTGCCTACCTTGGCGGAAAAGCAGTTTATGTTTTAGAGCCCGTTATCGGCGAAATTCCCGCCCTTCTTGTTGGTTTTGTTGTGGGTGGAGCCCTTGCCGCTATTTGCGGAATTATAATCGGACTTCCCGCCCTTCGTCTTCGTGGCGACTATCTTGCAATTGTAACTCTTGCTTTTGGTGAAATTGTTTGGTCTGTATTTATGAACACAAACGAAGAAACCTTCGGCGGCGCTCTTGGAATGCCCACCGTTAGAGTTGACCGTGATTACCTTTTTGTAATTGCGCTAATAGTTGTTCTTGCCTGCCTTGCGGTTACCCAAAACTTAATCCGCTCAAAGCACGGTCGAGCAATTACCTCAATTCGTGACAACGAAATTGCCGCCAGAGCAACGGGTATAAATGTAACAAAATATAAACTTGTTGTTTTTGCAATTTCGGCCTTTTTTGCGGGCGTTGCGGGTGTTCTTCTTGCAAGTTCCAACTATACCGTTCAAAGCCAAAAGTTCAACTACAACTATTCAATTGAAATTCTTGTTATGGTAGTTCTAGGCGGAATGGGTAATATTAACGGCTCAATTATTGCGGCCGCCCTTATTACCTTCCTTGATATAAAACTTCAAACCGTTTTAACCGGAGAACTTGCTGTTTTGCAAGACCTTGTTTATGCCGCAATTCTAATTGTAATTGTTATTTATAACAACGCTCCCGGTCTAAAATCTTTCCGTGAAAAATATAACCTTAAAAACTTTGTCGGCAAGGTTAAAAAGAATAAGAACGACCCCTCTAAAATGCATGATGACGAGGCAAAATGGGACCGCGTTCCTACCAAAATCCGTATGGACGAGGTGCTCTCGGTTGACATTCAGCCAAATTCTCCCTATACTCCCGACCGAAAAGAAAAGGGGGACAAATAATGAGTAAAGTAGTTCTTAAAACAGAAAATCTCGGAATCTCTTTTGGCGGACTTAAAGCCGTACAGAACCTTGACCTTGAAATTTGCGAGGGTCAACTTTACGGCCTTGTAGGTCCTAACGGTGCGGGAAAAACCACCGTTTTCAATATGATTACGGGGGTTTATAAACCTACTACAGGTAAATTCTTTTTAGACGGGGAAAACCTAACCGGTAAATCCCAAGAGGCAATAAACCATAAGGGAATTGCCCGCACCTTCCAGAATATCCGCCTTTTTAACAATATGACGGTTATCCGCAATGTTCTTGTCGGTCTTCATAACCAGCCCGAGTTCAAATGTTCAATTGCGGAAAGCATTTTCCGTTTGCCCCGCCACTTCAAAACCGAAAAGGCAATGAGAGAAAAGGCAAAGGAAATTTTAAGAATAGTAGGTCTTGAGGAGGAAAGAAACAACCTTTCTTGCAATCTTCCCTACGGTAAACAGAGAAAACTTGAAATTGCCCGTGCCCTTGCAACAAACCCAAGGCTTCTCTGCCTTGACGAACCTGCCGCAGGAATGAACCCCAACGAAACGGCAGAACTTATGGAAATTATCCGTCATATCCGTGACGAGTATAAGATAACCATTCTTCTTATCGAGCACGATATGAAGTTCGTTTCGGGTCTTTGCGATGAAATTACCGTTTTAAACTTTGGTACTGTTTTAGCGCAAGGAACCCCCGAGGTTGCTCTTAACGACCCCGAGGTTATCAAAGCATATATAGGAGGATAACGCTATGGCTCTTTTGGAAGTTAAAGATTTAGAAGTTTATTACGGCGTTATCAATGCCCTTAAAGGAATTAGTTTTGAGGTTAACGAGGGTGAAAT
>JAZSLH010000059.1:0-2906 GCA_045535275.1 Acutalibacteraceae bacterium | reverse complement strand
TATTTGAAATAGAACATTTAACTCCCGGAATTGCGGTATTCGGACTTTCCTTTATGACCCTTTTTTCAGCAACTATTATCTCAAAAGACAGAGGCAGTTCACTGCTTCAGCGTCTTTATACAACACCGCTGACGCCGACCGATTTTATACTCGGTTACACTCTGCCGATTATACCGATTGCGGTTGCTCAAAGTATTATTTGCTATATTGTTGCGGTCTGTTTAGGGCTTGAGATTACGGTTAACATTTTATACGCCGTTTTGTTTATCGTTCCGATTTCTTTGCTTTTTATTTCGCTTGGACTTCTTTGCGGAAGTCTTTTAAACGACAAACAGGTCGGCGGAATTTGCGGAGCGCTACTTACCAATCTTTCGGCATGGCTTTCGGGAATCTGGTTTGACCTTGACCTTGTTGGCGGAGCCTTTAAAAAGATTGCCTATATGCTCCCCTTTGTTCACGCCGTCCAACTTGAGCGGGCGGTACTTTCGGGTAATTTTTCGGGCATTTTTCCTCATCTTTGGTGGGTGCTCGGGTATTCGGCCGTACTGCTGATATTGGCGGTCTTATTCTTCCTTAGACAAATGAAAAGGCAATAAAAAACACGAGGTTAAACCTCGTGTTTTTTGTTAGAAATTAAAGTTTGAGAGCCAGTCGGTAATAGTCTTTGCGGTCTCTTTAAGGCAACCTTTGTCATAGGGTAATGTCATTTGAGCGTCTTTTACAAGTTGCTCGAAGGTTTTTGTTCCTGCCCCCTCTACAAAGGCAAGGTATTTTCTAAAAGCCTTGTTATAATCCTTAAGCGACTCTGCAAAAAACTGGAAAGCGACCGTCTGCGCCATACAGTAGTCAATATAGTAAAGCGGATAGAGATAGATATGAAGTTGTCTTTGCCAACCACCGCCTCTGCTGTAAAAAGGAAGGTCAGAGAGGTTTAGGTGGGGGCGGTATTTTTTCTCTAAATTTAGCCAGATTTCGTTTCGCTCGTTTGGGGTAAGGTTTTCGTTTTCATACATAATATGCTGAAACTCGTCTACCATACAGCCATAGGGAATAAAATTTAAAGCGTCGGCGGCGTGGTAGTATTCATAGCGGTCGGTTTCTTCCCCGAAGAAACTCTTATGCCACGGGGCAGTTAAAAACTCCATTGACATAGAATGCACCTCACACGCCTCTATGGTTGGAGAAATATAGTCGGCTATGATTCCCAGTCTTGAAGCGGTGTAGTAGGCAAAGGCGTGACCCGCTTCGTGAGTCAGAACATCGACATCGCCCGAAGTTCCGTTAAAGTTAGAAAAAATAAAGGGGGCTTTAAAGGCAGAAAACTCGGTACAATATCCGCCCGGGGCTTTGCCCTGTTTAGAGAGTAAATCGTAAAGTTCGTTTTCTTCCATAAAGGAAATAAACTCTGCCGTTTCCTTGCTCATTTCCTTATACATTTTTATAGCAGAAAGGAGCAGTTCGTCCGAACTTCCCTTTGGGGCAACATTTCCCTCTTTAAACATTACCTCGTTATCGTAAAGATGAATTTCGGGAACATTGGTACGCTTTTTCTGTGCCTGTTTAAGAGAAGACACAACGGGGACAATGTGTTTAATTATTTCTTCGCGGAAAGCCGACACTTCACTCGGTCCGTAACAGTTTCTTCCAAGGCGGTCATAACCCATTTTTATAAAGTTTTCGTAGCCGAGTATACGGGCTTGTTTGTTACGGAGTTTTACAAGTTTATCATAAAGGGTGTCAAATTCCTCTCTATGAGAGTCGAAAAACTCGGCATCCTTTAAAAAGGCTTTTTTACGGATACTGCGGTCTGCCGACTGTTTATATTTGCCGAGCATTGTAAGGGGAATAGTTTCGCCCTCCCACTCTACCTTGGCAGAGGCAAAAAGTTTCTGATATTCCGACTGAAGTTTGTTTTCTTCTGACTGAAGTTCAATTATCTCGGGCGAAAAACAGCGAAGGGCAATTTCGGTATTTATAAAGAGCAGTTTGCCGTAATGTTTTTCAAGGTCGGCACGGAACGTTGAGTTTACCATAGCCTTTAAAACGCCCTGAAAAGCGTCGGTAATTTGGGGGCCAACCTCATCAAAGAAATCATTTTCTCTGTCATAAAACTCGTCTTCGGTATTTATAGTGTGGCGGACATAGGCAAGAGAGCCCATAGTTGAATATTCTTCCGAAGCCTTTAAAACCTCGTCATAAGCAGAAATTGCTTCTTTAGGACTTTGAGCCTTTTCAATTTTTTCTTTTAATCCGCTGATTTTTTTCTTTAAGTCCTCAATATCAGGACGGGCATAGGGCATATCTTTAAATTTCATAGCATTCTCCATATTTTTGATATATTTATTATATTACATATTATTTGAAATTCAACTACAAATATAACGCTGTTTGACAAAAGGTGTTTTGTGTGTTAATATAGACCTGCTCAGTCGGTTGGACGGCTGCGGGCGGAGTTTTACTACCGTCTGAGGAAAGTCCGGGCATCGCAGGGCAGGATAACGGCTAACGGCCGCCGAGGGTGACCTTAGGAATAGTGCAACAGAGATATACCGCCACTTTTTGTGGTAAGGGTGGAAAGGCGAGGTAAGAGCTCACCACGGGAATGGAGACATCTCCCGTCTGTAAACTCTATCCGATGCAACGCTAAGTGAAACGATACATTTGCCCGATGTGTTTCGAAAAGCGGCTGGAGTTTGTCGGCAACGGCAAATCGAGATAGATGACCGTCACGGAATTTTCCGTACAGAACCCGGCTTACAGACCGAGTGGGTATGAAAAAACAGAAGGCGTTTGCCTTCTGTTTTTTTATTTTAGTTAATTCTTCCGTAAAGGGGTAGGTCAGGAGCGTCTTTTTTAGGCTCACGAGCAGGGTCTGCTTTTACGGTTTGAGCGGGTCTTGAACCACG
>JAZSLH010000065.1:0-4416 GCA_045535275.1 Acutalibacteraceae bacterium | reverse complement strand
GAAAGATATTAAAAAGTTCGGGCTTGACAGTCCCGACTTCTCGGTTAAAATTCAGGTTGGAGATATTGAAGACGGCTTTAGTGCTACTCTGCAAAAAGACGGTTTTTATGCCGTTTACTATAAGGGCAACAAAACAATTATGAAGGTTGATTCATCCGCTTTAATCCCCGCAGGATTTGCGCCGAAAGATTTATATAATGAACTTCTCTTTATTGAGAATATCACTTCGGCGGCAAATGTCAAAATTGAGTCGGGAGATAAATCGGTTAAGTTCGATATTTCAACCACCTATGACGAAACCTCGGGCAGAGATACCATAAGTACAGTTAAGGTGAACGGCAAAGCCGTTGAAACTAAAAATTTCCAGAACTATTATTCTTATATAATAGCAATAAGGGCTCAAACCTACGCCGAAGCAGATATTTCGGGCAAAAAGCCCTCAACTGTTTTAACCATTAACCACAACAACGGAACCGCCCCAACGGTTATAAAGTACTATGAGGCGGGACCTTCTCGTTATCAGGTTGTTGTAAACGGCGTTAAAATGGGTCAAATCAGTTCTGCTGACCACACTCGCATAATGAAATACGCTGTGAATGTTGCAGAGGATAAAACTTATAATTCAAGATAAAAATGTTAGAGTAGAAAAGTTGTGCGTTTAAGTGCCGTTTGGACGGGGAGTTGCCAAGCGGACGAACGAGGTTTCTCGGCGGTCGGCTTTTCGCATCCCGCTAACCAGTAAGGAAATGCTAAAAGCCTCCGTCCTCGCTGAGTTATTAGTGGGGAAGGAGGTTTTTATGTCAAACAGACAAAAATTTATAATTAAACTTGCGGTAACGGCTTTGCTTGTTGCCGCAACAACAATACTTAACCGAATGGGGTCAATAGTAACTGCCGACATTAAAATCGGGTTTTCCTTTGTTCCGATTATGGTGTGCGGTATGATGTTCGGCTCTCTTTGGGGAGGCGTTTGCGGCGGACTTGGCGATTTACTGGCCGCAATCTTAATGCCTCTTGGACCACCTCACCCAATGATAACCGTAACCGCTGTTTTATCCGGTTTAATTTACGGAACTTTAGGCTACTTGGCTCCAAAAATAAAAAACAACTTTGCTTTCTGCGGTTTAGCGTCTGCGGTGGTGCTAACCGAAAAGGCGGTTTGTACCCTGCTTTTGAATTCGCTTTGGATAAGTCAACTGACGGGCACACCCTATTTTTCGCAACTTTTAATTCGTCTTCCCCAAGCGGCAATACTTCTTGTTCCCGAAATAGCACTTGCTGTAGTTGTTAAAATTTTTGTTCTTCCTAAAATAAGAAAGGTAGTAAAGTGATAAAATGGAAAATTTTGGTTTTGCCGACAAAACGGTTTATAACTGCCGTAAAGAGAACTGTACCGAAAAGGAAAATATCTGCTATGACGCTCTTGAAAGTCTGGGTATTGAGTACGGTCGGGTGTCTCACGAGCATATCGGCACTATAGAGGGCTGTATAGAAATCGGTCAGGTGCTCGGGGCAGAGATACTAAAAAATCTCTTTCTTTGTAACGCCCAGAAAACCGAATTTTATCTTCTTATTATGCCGGGCGAAAAGCCCTTTAAAACTAAACTTTTGTCCCCGCAACTTGGCTGTTCAAGGCTTTCCTTTGCCTCCCCTGAATATATGGAAAAACTAATAAACTGCACCCCCGGTTCTGCCTCGGTTTTAGGTCTTTTGTTCGATACCGAACTTAAGGTGCGTCTTGTGATAGATAAAGATGTTTTAAACCGAGAATATTTCGGTTGCCACCCTTGTGACAATTCTTCAAGCCTTAAAATCAAAACTTCGGATATACTGGAAAAATTTATCCCCTCAACCCACCACACGCCAAGTTTTGTAGAACTGTAATTGATTACATAATAGCCGAAAGAATTAAAACCTCACGAAGTTCTTTGTAAAGTTTAAATAATTCTTCCCCTCTGGGTTTAGGGCAAAGTATTTTAAAAGCGGGTTTTTTATGAACTCTTCCAACACGGTCTATAAAGCCCTCGTATATAAGCGGTTGTTTTTCAAAAACATATCCCGTTGAGGTTGCCATTATTTCCCCCATACGCAAACTGCGTTGCTCGGTATATTCGCTGTGTGCCGAAACAATCTCTCCGTTTCCCGCCCCGAACACTACCACGTGACGAAGAGGAAGCTCGTTTATAAAGGAATCAAGAGCAACCGTTTCGGGCTCGGTAATGCCTGAAAAGGCGGCAAAGTTGCGGTCAAGGTCAACCCCTCTGGCGTTAGTGTTAAAGCCCTCAAAACCGTTTTTTGCAAAAACCGAAATCGTTTTTTCAAAGTTTCCGCACCCCGCCTTGCCCTTTTCGGCAATTTCACACCCGTCGGGGTTAAGACAGGGAACTACCGCAAGAGCCCGTCCTTTAAGGGCCCGTCTGACCAGAAGCCCCTCGAAACTTTCTCCTAATGAGAGGGCTTTAGAAAGGTCGTATAAAAAGGCGGTAAGAAGTAAAGAGGTATAACCCTCTTTTCCCGATATTCCGCCGACAAACAGAACATACTCCTCCGCCTCACCCAACATAAAGGCACAAAGTTCCTTTCCCATAACGCTTTTACCAATGCTTCTGGCTTTTACAAAAGGGAAATTACAGAGAAGTTTTTCCTTTGCTTTTATAAATTCAAAATAGTCATATTTTTGAGCACTTAAAATATCCATCTTTTTCACCCGTCCTTTAATAATATGTACGTAATATTAGTATGCGAAAGAAGTGAAATAAATGAATCTTGACGAGAAAAAAGTTAAATCAAATCTTTTATATGATGGTAGAATAATCAAACTCTATAACGACCAAATTCTTTTACCAAACGGGAAAACCGCTTTTAGAGAGTATGTTAAACACCCCGGCGGTATATGTGTTGTACCTATAACCGAAAAGGGCGAAGTTCTTCTTGTCCGTCAGTACCGCTACCCCTACTCAAAACAGGTTATAGAAATCCCTGCGGGAAAAAGGGACAGCACCCTTGAAGACACCCTTGAGGGCGGAAAGAGGGAACTTAAAGAGGAACTTGGCGTAGAGGCTGAAAACTTTATCTTTTTAGGCGAATTTTACCCCACCCCCGGTTATACCGATGAGGTAATTTATATGTACGCCGCAACCGGTCTTTCCTTTAGTGAGAGTTGTCCCGACGAGGACGAGTTTGTAGCGGCTGAAAAATATCCCCTTGAAACTCTTGTTGGTATGATAATGGAAAATCAGATTAAAGACGGTAAAACCCAAGCGGCCGTTTTAAAGGTAAAATATCTTAAAGACAAAGGAAAACTATAAATACAAAGGCAGAGAACAAAAAGTTCTCTGCCTTTGTTACATAGAAGAGGAATAAATTAAATTCTGTCCGAGCCGAAATTTTTCGGCGATAAAAAATATTGGCGAAACTTACGCTTTAAAAAGGCGACCGCCTTTCTTTCGGTGTCGGCAAATTTATGTTCGAAAAAAAGACCGTAGATAATAAAACCTGCAACCGCAACTTCAAAAATTGTCTGAACAACAAAACGAAATTCCATAGCATCCTCCAAAACGAACATTTGTTCTTTTCTGTAATTATTATAGTTTGTAAAGTAAAAAATGTCAAGCCTTTTTTATAAAAAATTTAAATTTTTCGCTTCACAACCCTATTTTACCCCGTTTGTTGTCCCAAAATCAGTACTTTACCCCCTAAATTTAAAAAATACTTGATTTTTTTATAATAATAGGATATACTTTAAGCGTAAGATATAGACTTAAAAGGAGAGTGGGCAACGCCCGCTCTTCGTTTTTTGTAGAAAGGAAGATAAAATTGGCTGTTTCGGTTGCACAGCAGGTTTTTGCTCTAATCAGAGAAACGGTTGAATCCCAGAATGTAAACCTTTGGGATGTCCGCTTTGTAAAAGAGGGGGCAAGTTGGTACTTAAGGGTTATAATTGACTCTGATAAGGGAATATCTATTGACGACTGCACAAACGTCCACCACGCGATTGACCCTATTCTTGACGACGCCGACCCTATTGACAAGTCTTATTATTTAGAGGTCTGCTCCCCGGGCCTTGAGCGTGAATTAACAAGAGAAGAACATTTTGAAAAAATGGCAGGAAAGAATGTTAAGGTAAAACTCTACAAGGCAAAAGATTCTGTTAAAGAGTTTGCAGGTGTTTTAAGGTCGGGTAACAAACAAATCGTAACCGTTACCGTAAACGGAGTTGATACCGAGTTTCTAAAATCCGAAATTTCTTCGGTTAAACTTGATGATGCAAATTTTTAAATAATTTCATTTAATATATAATGGAGGTACAAAGGAAAATGGCTAAAGCAAAAAAATCAACCAAAAATCAATCAAAGGAGTTTTTTGAAGCGCTTCGCTTTATGGAGGCCGAAAAGGGTATTCCTGCGGAATATATTG
>JAZSLH010000136.1:0-6739 GCA_045535275.1 Acutalibacteraceae bacterium | reverse complement strand
CCCGTAATTATGCCCGAACCCAAAAAGATGATAAGAAAGGTGGCTATCGGCAAAAGCGCCCAAATATTGCCCTTTTGCTCCCTGCTATTTTGCTCCATTTCTTTCCTCCAACTTTTTGAGTGTTATTCTGTAGCCTTCCTTTTCATAGGCAAAGGCGTCATTATTAAGGCTTTTACCCGTTATTTTTTCGGCAACAAACTGTAAAAAACGAGGGTTTTTGACAAGAATCGGCCCTGTCAAATGAGTTCCGTAGAAGTTTTTATAAACAATACCCTCTTTATTGTCGGTATCATCATTGGAAAGGCCCATTTTTACACTAAAAAGCGGGGTTTCGACTCCGCTTATTTTTGAACACTTATTTACAAAACCGACAAGGATTTGGTCCTCGGTTTCAAAAATTGCATCGGCGGTATTTCGGGTTTTGTTTTGCTCTAAAGTAGTAAAAGAGAATATTCCAAGCCCTTCAAAATCGCCTAAAAAACTCTCTATCTTTTCGCCGAGCGTTTCAAAGGAATTTCCCGTAAACAAGGCAGTTTTTCCGCTTTCAATATAATTTTTAAGGTCTTCTTTATATTCTTTCAGATGAGAAAGAGCAACCTTTTGGTTTTCCTCACTTCCCGAACCTATATAAATAAAATCATAGTCATTTAAAGAAAGTTCGTCGCCCAAGGTCTTTTTCTCAAGGGTATATTCAATACCGTTTGTATCAAAGATTTTACAAAGGGCAAGAATGTTCGCATAGTCTCCGTAAAGATTCATTAAATCGTGATACAGATGCAGTATTTTCAATTTAGTCCACCTTTACCCTTTCTAAAAATTTAGCCTTGTCGGAAAAACAGGTTATTACATAAATTCCCGCTTTGCTTTGATTATCTAAAAGACTTACCGCCTCGGCAATGCTTTCGGTTACCTTTATTTTATAATCGCCAATATTGGTATAGCCAAAACGGACAGCAAGGTCGTTTGCATAGGTTCCTGCAAGTATTATATTCCGTACTCTGTCACAGTTTAAAATATCAAAATTTATGTCATAGAGCCAAGAAACATCGCTTGTAAAATACTTACGGCTGACCGCATCAACGATTATCATAACATCGCAGTCGTCAGGGCTTGACGCCGCAACCTTAAGAGAAAGGTCGTATGAAATACTGTTTTCGTGTTTGGCGACAAGGAAAGTTCCCTTTCGCTGACCTAAAGTAAAGGTTAAAACTCTTCCGTTTTTAAGGGTGTAATTACTGATTGCCTTTGCGGTATTTTCTCCGCTTATTCCAAGCACCGTTGCCACCGAATAGGCGGCAAGAAGATTGTAGATATTGTAAAGAGATTTAAGGGCTAAATCAATTTTATATTTTCCGTCAAGAACGATAAAGCCGTTTTCAAGGTCGGCATCGGTTAGGGTAAAATCGGTTGCCTTTCGGGTATATCCGCAAACGGCACAGTCAAAGTGACCGATATGATTAAAATGATAGGTTGAGTATTCCATCGGGCCGTTACATACGGGACAGTAAACACGGTCGTTATAAGCACCGACAAACTCGTTTGTGTCGCAAGAAAGCCTGTCCGCACCGAAATAAAGGGTATCTTCACGGTCTTTGCCGAGCATAGATACAAGCGGGTCATCGGCATTAAGGATAAGTCTTGTTTTATTGCAAACCGATTCTTTAACAGCGTTATAAACCCACATAGGATGGCCGTTTCGTGTGAGTTGGTCACGGTAAAGGTTGGTAATTACATAGTAGGTTGGGGCAAAGTACTTAAAGGTATATTTAGCGTATCTTTCGTCGCTTTCGATAAGCAAAACATCGCCTTTAACCTTTCCGCCAAGAGTAGCATTTGAAAGGATAAAGGTAGCAACGCCCTCTATCTGATTTGAGCCCTCGGCATTATAAATTACATTTAGTCCGTTTTCTTTTAGAATATGGGCTATCATTTCAGTGGTAGAGGTTTTTCCGTTGCTTCCCGTAACCGCAATAATCTTTTCGGGCAGTTTTACGCGTGAAAGGACATCGGGACAAACCTTTAGGGCAATTTTACCCGGCAGACTGCTTCCCTTACCAACCGCTTTGCCTACTATGCGGATTATTTTGCAAAGTATTATTGCAATAAATTTTCTCATTATAAATTATCCTTTCAAAGAGAATTCTTTCGTCGCAAAAGAGCAACCGTTTCCACATGGGAAGTTCGGGGAAAGAGGTCGAACGGAGTATATTCTTTAAGAGAGTAGCCGAGTTCGGTTAAAATCTTAATA
The DNA here is from genome assembly GCA_045535275.1 of Acutalibacteraceae bacterium. Taxonomy (GTDB): domain Bacteria; phylum Bacillota; class Clostridia; order Oscillospirales; family Acutalibacteraceae; genus SFWF01. Next base: position 4,491 of record JAZSLH010000136.1, on the reverse strand, counting down.
TCGCGGGCGAGGGTTGCGGGGTCACAGGAAACATAGACTAATCTTTCAGGAGAAAAATCGTTTGCTATAGTGTTTAAAAGTTCTGCCGAACAGCCTTTTCTTGGTGGGTCGACTATAACAGTATCGGGTTTTATTCCCTTTTGGGCAAGTTGTTTAGCCGCCTCTTTAGCGTCGCCGCAAATAAACTCAGCGTTTTGTATATTGTTGTTTTTAGCATTAAATTTGGCGTCTTCTACTGCTTCGGGGATAATTTCAACTCCGACTACTTTTTTTGCTTTTTCAGCCATAGACAGTCCGATTGTTCCCGCACCGCAGTAAAGGTCGAGAACCGTTTTACCCTCGGGCGAAGCATATTCTTCTGCCTTTTTATAAAGCAGTTCGGCCATATCGTGATTTACTTGGTAAAAAGAAAGCGGATTTATACGAATTTTGTTTCCGCAAAGAACATCATAAATATAACCGTCGCCGTAGATTGCCTTACATTTATCCGACAAAATTACATTCGTTTTGTTTTTATTGATATTTAAAACTAGAGTTTTCAGTTTTTCGCCAAGAAGTTTTTTAAGGGTTGACTCAAAGGAATCAATTTTATTTACCGAGTTGCCGTTTACTACAAGGCATACCATTATTTCGCCCGTAACCGTGGCTTTTCTTATGTAGAGATGACGAATTAGACCTTTGCCGGTTTGCTCATTATAGGCGGAATTGCCAGAAGTTTTAAACCAGGCGGTAAAGGCATTACAAATTCGGCTAAATTCTTCGGGTTGAAGGTTGCAGTTTTGACAGGGAATTATGCGGTGGGAATGGGGGCCGAAAAAACCAACCGTTCCGTTTTCGCTAACAGGATATTGTGCCTTATTACGATAGCCTAAGTCGGCTCCGAAAACAATAGGGTTAGCGGTCATATCTACCGAGCCGATACGCTTTACCGCTTCTTCTACCCTTTGCTGTTTGATTTTCAGTTCTTCCGTATATGAAATATGGCGGTAAACACAGCCGCCGCATTTTGAGAAGACCTCACAGTCAGACTCTGTTCTTGCAACCGAGGGGGTGATTATCTCCTCGATTTTTCCAAAAGCACAGTTAGATTTAACCTTTAAGATTTTTACTTTAAGTTTATCACCGACCGCCGTCATAGGCACGAAAACGGCGAGTCCTTCGTATCTGCCGATTCCGGAGCCTTCCGACGACATTGCGGTAATGTTAAATTCTATGATGTCATTCTTTTGCATAATCTATTCCTTATTATAGTAGTCCAGATTCATATTGTAATTTACAAGAGCGTATCTTGAGTGAACAACATAACAGCCGAGTATAAGCGGTGCAGTATAGACAATCGGAACCAGAAATACCGACATGATTATCCAAAAAAGAAGAGTAAAAACGAGTCCGATAAAAGAGGCGTATGAACGCCTTGAAACCATTGCCGATATATGAAAGGCTTCAAGCAAAAGCATATCGTCGTCCATTACTACAACCGCCAAGGAAAGATAGTCTTTAAGGCTTAAAAAGAGGGCTACTGCAATGCCTACAATTCTTAAAAATGACTGGAGTACCACAAGACCCGTAACCCAAAGAGGTATTTCGGTTCCTAAAAATTGATAGAGCCAGGAGTTTGAAAGCACAGTTACTATAAAAAAAGGAAGCAGACAGATAAAAAAGGTCGATAGAAGTCTAAAACAGGTCAGAAGAGTAAACTTAATTGCTCTTTTGTATAGAAAAAAACTGCCGAAATAACAAAAGATTTCTGTTGGAGCAGGGTCGCTTCCCTCGGTAACACGCCAGAAAAATTTTACGCTTCCAAGAAAGAGCGGGCAAACAACAAATATTACCGACAAGACAAAAAATATAGCAGAAATAAAGCCCGGTTTATTGCCAAACGGGACGCTCCATATACCGCTTAAAAGGTTTACGGCGAAAAAGGCAAAAAGCGGAGAAAGTGACGAGACTATTGCCGAAACATATTTATTTTTTAAAGAGGCTCTGACGATATTTTTTACAACCTTACCGCCCGGAATTTGTTGTGGAACCATTTTTTCTCCTTAATCCTTAATAGTTTTTAAACGAGCATATCCCGCCATAATCTTTTTCGTTCCTACAGTATCAAAGGCAATTTCAAGCATTGCATCATTACCCATTGGGGTAACTTTAATTATTAAACCTTCACCGAAAGTAGAGTGTTCTACCCTCATTCCCGCAGAATACTGAACACCCGAAACGGCAGGTTTTTTCGGCGGCTGGGGACGGCTGAAAACATCAGAATAACTGTAACCGTTAGACGAGGGGCGTACGGGCACAGTAGGTTTTTGCCAAGTGTAACCCGTTTGCATTTTAGAACTTTCGTCACAAAGGGTCAGCGGAATTTCTCCCACAAAACGAGAACAAAGATTTCTAGAGGTTGAGCCGTAAATCATTCGGGTTGACGCATTTATAATATAGAGTTGCTTTTTGGCTCTGGTTATTGCAACATAGGCAAGTCTGCGTTCCTCTTCCATTTCTTCTAAGGGACCGAAGATGCTTTGACTGCCGGGGAAGAGTCCCTCCTCCATTCCTACAAGAAAAACCTTATTAAACTCAAGTCCCTTTGCCGAATGAATCGTCATCATTACAACGGCGTCAGCCCCCTCTTCATAGGAGTCAATATCGCTTATAAGGGCAATTTCTTCAAGGTAGCCCGAAAGGGTAGGCTCTTCGTTTTCGTTTTCATACTGCATAATACCCGTTGCTAGTTCCTTAACGTTTTCGGCTCTGTCCTGACCCTCTTTGCCTTCGGCATAAAGGGCGGCAAGATAGCCCGTTTTTTCAAGCACCTGCTCAAACAACTCGTGAATTGAAAGTTCCTTTGATGCATAGGAAAGTTGGTCAATCATATCACAAAAGGCTTGGATTTTTACCTTTGCTCTTGAGAGCACAGGATATTCTCCCGCGTTTTTGAGCACCTCATAGAGCGAAACCCCGAGCATTGAAGCAATTTCAGAGGCGTGGTTTATAGTAGTGTCGCCTATTCCCCTTTTGGGTTCGTTTATAATTCGTTTAAGGCGGATATCATCAGAATTATTGTCTATAAGCCGTAGATATGCGAGAACATCACGAATTTCTTTGCGGTCAAAGAAGCGGTGTCCACCGATTACGCGATAGGTAATTCCGCTTCGGGCAAAAACGTTTTCTATTGAACTTGACTGGGCATTGGTTCGATAGAGAACCGCGTGGTCGGAGAATTTTGCCCCTGACTTTACATTTTCTAAAATTTTGTCAACAACAAAACGTGCCTCGGCGTTTTCGTCGGGTGCGGTATGGAGAACGATTTTCTCGCCGTCGCCCGTATCGGTCCAAAGATTTTTACCCTTTCTGCCCTTATTGTTAGCAATAACAGCATTAGCGGCGTTAAGAATATTCCCTGTTGAACGGTAATTCTGTTCAAGTTTTATAACCGTAGCGTCGGGATATTTTTCCTCAAAACCGAGAATATTTTCAATAGTAGCACCTCTGAAACGATAGATAGACTGGTCATCGTCTCCCACAACACAGATGTTGCGATGAACACTTGCAAGAAGTTTACAGAGTTTATATTGGGCGTGGTTGGTATCCTGATACTCGTCCACCATTATGTACTTGAATTTTCCCGCATAGTAGGACAGAACATCTTCGTTTTCTCTCAGAAGTTTTACAGTGTTTACTATCATTGAGTCAAAATCCATAGCGTCAGAGGAAAGTAGTCTTTCTTCATACTGAAAATATAGTTTGGCTATCATTTTCTGTCGGATATCGTTGCCCGCGTTTTGAGCATATTCTTCGGGGGTTTGAAGTTTATCCTTTGCCGAAGAGATTGCATTTAAAACCGACTTTACGGGGACTATTTTTTCATCAAAGGCGTTTTGTTTTATAAGGTCTTTAACCAGACGCTTCTGGTCATCGGTATCGTAAATTGTAAAATTAGGTGTGTACCCTACTCTGTCGGCAAAACGGCGGAGTATTTTTCCACAAACCGAGTGAAAGGTTCCTGCCCATACGCCCGAAGAGTCATTACCTAAACGGGCGGCAATTCTGTCTTTTAGTTCTCCTGCCGCTTTGTTAGTAAAGGTTATAGCAAGAATTTCCCAAGGTTTTGCAGGTTCTACCGCCATATTCCAGAAAGATACAAGGTCTGCCTTTCCGTTTAAATAGTCATTTGCGGCGGCAACATCTCCATCGAAAAACTCGGGCACTATGTTGGAATTATAGGCGTCGCCGTATTTAATCAGATAGGCTATGCGGTTGACAAGGACGGTAGTTTTTCCGCTTCCCGCACCCGCAAGAACAAGAAGAGGCCCTTTAACCGTAGTTACCGCCTTTAACTGCATATTATTCATATTTGAAAATTCTTTTTCAATTACACTTTTTCTTAAAGTTATAAAGTCATTTGCACTCATATTTTTTCCTTAAACATATTTTTACAAACTACATTATACTGTATTATTTCGTTTTAATCAATCATAAATATTAAAAATATAA
>JAZSLH010000149.1:0-8678 GCA_045535275.1 Acutalibacteraceae bacterium | reverse complement strand
GGATATGTTGAATGTACCTTTAAAAACGACGCTTTGGGTGACCCCCTTGTTACAGGTGAAGGCCTTGCTGCCCTTGGTGTTATGAGCCCTGAAATGTTTGAAAGCATGAAGGCTCAAACCCTTGCTATTACTAAAATTGTTGCAGATGACCTTAAGTCTATCGGCCTCGACCTTTGGGATATTAAGTTTGAGTTCGGCTACAACAATAACGAGGTTATCCTTATCGACGAAATTGCTTCGGGCAATATGCGTGTTTATAAGAACGGAAAGATTGTTGACCCTGTTGAACTCACAAAACTCATCAATAACAGATAAAAAATAAATCTCGCTAAAAATTATAACCACTAGATTTTCTAGTGGTTATTTTTTTATAGCAAGTGTTTAAGTTTTTTAAGAACCGAGGTTTCAATTCTTGAAACATAAGACCTTGATATGCCTAGTATTCCCGCAACCTCTCTTTGAGTGAGTTCTTTTCTTCCGCCTATCCCGTACCTCATTTTTATAATTTCTTTTTCTCTATCATCAAGCCTTGTTTCAAGCAAAACCCGTAATTTTTCAAGTTTAATTTTTTTGTCAATTTCGTCTGCCACATTTATATCGTCTGCAACAACATCTACAAGGGTCAGAGCGTTTCCGTCCTTGTCGGAATCAATGGGGTCGCTGAAGTGAAGGTCCTGTGCCGATTTTTTGGTCGAACGGAAATACATCAGAACCTCGTTTTCAATACACCTTGCGGCGTAGGTCGCAAGGCGGATTCCCTTGTTGCTTTTAAAGGTTGAAACCGCCTTAATAAGTCCAATTGTTCCAATTGAAATGAGGTCTTCCTGTTCGGCGGTGTTGCTGTAATACTTTTTAATCACATGGGCTACAAGCCTTAAATTATGTTCAATGAGTTTATTTTTTGCCTCTTCGTCCCCGTTTTCCATACGCTCTATAAGTGCCGATTCTTCTTTTGCTGAAAGGGCGTTAGGGAATGAACCCGGCCCCGCAATGTGAAGAGCAAGATACATAATGGAAGACGCTATCTGCATTAAAAGTTCAAACATATAAAAACCCCTCTCATACAAATTGTATGAAAGGGGTTTAAAATTTTGCCTGTCCAAAAGTTTTTGGCTATATCATTTTAATCTTTAGGGGTTTGTTCAACTGTTTTGCATATTCAATCATAGATTTTGTGCCTCGGCTTTTACCGTTCCAAAAGCAGATTACAAAATCTGCAACCTGAGCCATTTCATAGTTTCGCCTAGGCCCCGCACTTTTGCCGTATGTGTTCCAGTCGGCAGGGTGGAGTTCGGTTTCAAATCCGTTTGCTTTGGCATAGCGTTCTCCAAGCAAGTCTGCCCCATTAGCACCCCCTGAAACAATAATCAGTTTATAGTTCTTTCTGATTTCAGAAAGAGAAAAATCAATAAACTCTTTTGCCTCTTTATAGTTGTTATAATCTCTACATCCCGCAATAACAACCCTTTTAACTTCTTTCATAGTAACAACTCCTTAAAAAAGCACACCCTAATGGGTGTGCCGAAAAAGCGTTCCCTCGGTTTGTTACCACACAAATCTCTCCATACGGAAAAAGAGGAAAACACCTTTTACCAAGGTAGTATTCCCGTATAGAGAAGATTAAATTTGTGTGGTGAACTTATTTTATCATATTATTTATGTTTTTGCAACAGTTTGACTTTTCCTTTACAAAAAAATTCTTTTATGATAAGATTTAATATATTACTAAAAGAGAATTTTTAGTTGGGGGTTTCGCTATGACTAATTATGAGGCTCTGCTTGAAGAAATCAGAAATTTAGGTATGGACTATAGATGGTCCAAAATGTTTGTGAAAAAACTTCGCGATGACGAAGAGGCTTTCCCCGCTTCTGATGAAGTAAAAAAATGGGCTCTTGAAAGGGGCTTTTTCCCCGGAAGAGTTGACCTGTACGGACTGACCGATGAGAATTATCATCAGTTTGTGCCCGATTATAACTATTTTATGCTTCACCCGATGAATAACCATTTTCTCAAGTGGCTTGATAAAACAACCCTTAAATACGTTTTAAACAGTAACGGTTGCCAGGTAGTAATGCCCGAGTACTATGTTTATGTTGAAAACGACGGCAGTTTTACCTATCTTATGGACTCTCCAAAGCATATTGAGAAGAATAGCGACTATCTGCTTAATCTTCTTAAATATAAGGGTATTTTGGCAATGAAACCAAATTCGGGTACATCTGGCGGTTTGGGCTTTATAAAACTTGAACTTAAAGATGATTCTCTTTATGAAAACAATAAACCTATTTCGATGGAAAGATTTATTGAAATCAGAGATTCTATGCGTAACTACATAATTACCGAATATTGTTATCAACATAGCGGGCTTGCTGCCGTTTGGCCAAATAGTGAATGTACCCTTAGGGTTATAATGGCTAAAAATCCCAAAAAAGATTTGTTCGAAGAAGCAACCTGGTCAAATGTTGTTTCATTTGCCCGTTTCGGTACTTCGTTAAACGGGGGAGCAAGTAATCTTTCCTCGGGCGGAGTAGGAGTCGGTTTCGACTTTGAAACTGGGAAATATAACGATTATTGTGTTAGATACAGAAGATTCTGTCAAGATGGCAATTGGCTTCTTAACGAACATCCCGACACAAAGGTTTGTTGGAAAGAAGCGTCACTGCCTAATTGGCCTCTCGTAAAAGAACAAATCAATAAACTTTGCAGTCATATTGCGTCGCTCGACTATGTTGGACTCGATATAATCATTACACAAAACGGAATGAAACTTTGCGAAATAAATTCTCATCCTGCACTCGACTATGCTCAGGTTCTTTGTGGTCCGGCATTAGTCAAAGAAAAGGTTAAAACCTTTTTTGAAAACAAAAAACTCTTCTCTCATAGCGGCAAAGACCTATACGCCGCCTACCTAAAATGTCAAGAATAAATAAAAACCGCTATCCGTTTGGGTAGCGGTTTGATTTTTCGTAGGACGAGGGTTTGCTCTCGCCGTTATTTTTCAGGAAAACCTGATTATTTCGCAGCCTCTTCAACAGCAACTGCACAAGCAACGGTCATACCAACCATTGGGTTGTTACCTGCACCGATAAGTCCCATCATCTCAACGTGAGCAGGAACCGAAGAAGAACCTGCGAACTGAGCATCACCATGCATACGACCCATAGTATCGGTCATACCATAGGAAGCGGGGCCGGCTGCCATATTGTCGGGGTGGAGGGTACGGCCTGTACCGCCGCCCGAAGCAACAGAGAAGTAGTTTTGGCCGTTCTCATTACACCACTTTTTGTAGGTACCTGCAACAGGGTGTTGGAAACGGGTGGGGTTGGTGGAGTTACCGGTAATAGAAACGCCAACCTTTTCGAGTTGCATAATAGCAACGCCTTCGGGAACGTTGTCAGAACCGTAGCATTTAACATCGGCTCTGGGACCGTTAGAGAAAGCCTTTTCAGAAATAACCTTAACCTCTTCTGCATAGGGGTCAAATTCGGTCTCAACATAGGTAAAGCCGTTAATACGAGAAATAATGTATGCGGCGTCTTTACCAAGACCGTTAAGAATTACGCGAAGGGGAGTGGTTCTAACCTTGTTAGCGTTAAGAGCAATTTTAATTGCACCTTCTGCAGCAGCGAAAGATTCGTGTCCTGCAAGGAAGCAGAAGCATTCGGTTTCGTCGCTAAGGAGCATTTTACCAAGGTTTCCGTGGCCAAGACCAACCTTACGGTTTTCGGCAACAGAACCGGGAATACAGAAAGCCTGAAGACCAATACCGATAGCGGCAGCAGCGTCGGCAGCCTTAGTGCAACCCTTCTTGATTGCGATAGCACAGCCAACAGTATAAGCCCATTTTGCGTTTTCAAAAGCAATAGGCTGGGTTTCTTCAACGATTTTGTAAGGGTCAATGCCCTTTGCGTCACAAATTTCTTTACATTCTTCAATAGAAGAAATTCCGAATTCTTTAAGAGCGGCAAGGATTTTGGCCTCGCGTCTCTCGTAACCTTCAAATAAAGCCATTATAACTTACCTCCCTATTATTCTTTTCTGGGGTCAATGTACTTCGCAGCATCTGCAAAGCGACCATATGTGCCCTTGGATTTTTCATAAGCCTCATTAGGCTCCATACCCTTTTTAATGAAGTCGGTCATTTTACCAAGGGAAACAAACTCGTAGCCGATAACTTCGTCGTTCTCGTCAAGAGCCATTCTTGTGCAGTAACCTTCGGTCATTTCAAGGTAACGAACACCCTTAGCCTTGGTACCGTACATAGTACCAACCATGGAGCGTTCACCTTTACCAAGGTCTTCCATTCCCGCACCGATAACAAGACCGTCTTCCGAGAAAGCCGACTGGCTTCTTCCGTAAACAATCTGGAGGAAGAGTTCGCGCATAGCAGTGTTGATAGCGTCGCAAACAAGGTCGGTATTAAGTGCTTCAAGTAAGGTTTTGCCGGGAAGAATTTCTGCAGCCATAGCGGCAGAGTGGGTCATACCCGAACAACCGATTGTTTCAACAAGTGCTTCCTCAATAATTCCGTTTTTAACGTTTAAAGAGAGTTTACAAGCGCCCTGTTGAGGAGCGCACCAGCCAACACCGTGAGTGTAAGCAGAGATGTCTGTAATTTCTTTTGCCTGTACCCATCTGCCTTCTTCCGGAATGGGAGCCGGTCCGTGATGAGGACCTTTGGCAACGGTACACATGTTCTGAACTTCTACTGAATAATTCATTATGTAGATTTCTCCTTTCGGTAATTAGTCGCAAGTCTTTTGACCATACAAAAAGATTATATCAAAAAAAAGAAAGAATTACAAGAGAAAACCGACGAATTTCGATATTTTTTTAACGAACTTGTATTAATGAGAAATTTGTGGTATATTTTAAGCATAAATAGCATAATATAAAGGGCGATGATTATGATTTATAAAACTGTTGAACCGAGAAGTATTAAAGACAATTTAATAAAGTGTTTTGCTGATGAATGGGCACTTATAACCGCAGGAAACAGTAGCGGTTATAATATGATGACTGCCTCCTGGGGCTTTGCGGGAGAAATGTGGGGAGCCGACAGTCTTGCCGTTGTTGTTCGCCCTCAAAGATATACTATGGAGTTTTTAGAAAAGTCGGATTATTTTACGGTTTCGTTTTATGGCAACAACAAGGCAATTCATAAAATTTGCGGTAACAAATCGGGACGCGATGTAAACAAAACCCTTGAAACAGGTCTTACCCCGGTTGCAGGCGAAAAATATGTCTATTTTAAAGAGGCTCGAATGGTATTAGTGGTTAAAAAACAGTTTGTTCAGCCTTTATCTGAAAATAACTTTACCGACAAAACCATAATCGACCGCTGGTATCCTGAAAAAGATTTTCACAATTTAATTATAGGAAAAATCGAAAAGGTGCTGGTAGCAGAATAACAAAGAAACCGAGGAAAATTCCCTCGGTTTTTATTCTTTTATTTCCCAATAATATCTTCTGTTACTTGGCGGAAAATCGTCAAGCATACCGTATTCGGGGTCAAAGAAGACCCCCTCAAAAAAAAGTGACCAGTGCCAACATTTCGGTGTTTCAAGGCTAAGCAGAGCAATTCTCGGTAAATCCTCTTTGGAAAAGGCCTGTTTTCTCGTCTGCTCAAACTCAACCGAACACTCTTTGAGCACCCTTTTCATATCGTTTAGCGTAGTTTCTCTTTCTGTACCGCAAAGAAGAATAATTTCATCTACGCTTTTACCCAAAAGCATTGCAAGAACGGCTTGACCGCACTGCAAAGGGTCGGGCTCAAAAATGTGGGTGGGTTTTTTCGTTAAACTCATTATTTACTATCGGCAAGGCAAACAGCGTCTGCCTTTTTTTCGGCAACAACCGACCTCGCGGTATATTCGGTAACATTCTTAATTGTTTCCCCGTCAATTTGCAGAGCGGTCGGCTTGTCAAACTTAACCGTAATATCGTGGCCGGTGTGAACGGTAATTATGTCGGTATGTTTTATGTGTTCGCCTTTAAAAATTGTGGGGAAAATCATAAGGGTGCGAAGTTTACTGCTTTTATTAAGAACAACAAGAGATAGGCTTCTATCCTTGTTTAGTCTGTCCTGATTTGGAGCGCACATCATTCCGCCTCCAAAGAACCTTCCGTGCATAGTCGGTGCGAACCAAACCTTTTTATAGGAATATTCTTTGCCGTCAACCATAACGGTTGCGTTAGTGCGTTTATAGAAGAAAAGCAAACCTTTAATAGCAATTGTGGTATAGTTTACCGCCTTTTTCGACTTTTTCTTCTGCTCGTCGCCCACTTCACAGCAATAGCCGTCAATTCCGTATCCAATACCATTTAAAAAGCGATATTTATTACCTTTAACATAAACATAAGGCAAATCTTTTAAATATTCGTTAATCTTAAAAGGTCCGTCTTCTGCTTTTTTGCCAAGGTCGTTAGCAAAATCGTTTCCCGAACCTGCGGGGAAATAGAGAATTTCGTTTTTAATCTCCAAATTGTCGGTTTGGTTAATTAAGCGGTTGAGGGTGCCGTCCCCTCCGCAAATAATTACAACATCATCTTCGTTTATTTTGCCGAAGAAATCTTTATAATCGGAAATATCGGTTACATTTATTGCCTCAATTTCTGGGAAAAACTTTTCAAGCGGTTTAACCGAAAGTTCTCCTTCGCATTTTCCTGAATAGGGGTTAAAAAGAGCGTAATATTTCATATAAGCCGTCCTCTCCTAAAACTTAGAGCAATTATACAATAAATTTGTCGTTTCTTCAAGTTTTTTGTAAAAACAAGTAAAATCCCCCCCGAAATTTTTCGGGGGGAAAATAAATTATATTTTGAATTTTAAAAGGACAAAATCGTTTGGACTAAGTTCAAGATATCCGTCTTTTGAAGCCCTTCCGTAAATAATTTCGGCGCTATCAAATTCTTTCGGGATAGTAATAAAGTCGGTTTGGTGCCAACGGTTTGTTGCAACAAGGATTTTTTCCTTTCCGTTTGTCCTGATATAAGCAAGAGAACCTAAACCGCTTGCAATCGGTTCAAATAAGCCGTCACTGAAAACCTCGTTCTCTCTTCTAACCCTTCCGAGCCATTTATAGAACTCTAATATTTCGGCGTTCTCTTTGCCCCAAGGGTAACTGCCTCTGCAAAACGGGTCGCCATAGCCCTCAAGACCCGCCTCATCTCCGTAATAAAGCGAGGGAACTCCGGGTAAAGTGTACTGAATAACTGCGGCAAGTCTTAACCTTGAAACCGCCTGACTGTATTCCTCGTCACTTAATATTCTGTTCGACTGCTCCTGTCTTGAAGAGGGGAAGTCCTTTGTTCCGAGCCTTGTTAAAAGACGAGCCGTATCATGTGTACCAAGATGATTCATAAGCACATTTACGGTGCAAAGAGGGTAATCTTCCAAAACGGTCATTATACTGTCGACAAAGTCCTTTGAATCTCCGCCTGTTACATAAGAAATTATCGCCTCAGCAAAAGGATAGTTCATAACCGAGTCAAGTTGTTTTCCAAGCAGATATCTTCTTCTGGAACCGTAACTGATTTTATTTGACGCGTTTTCCCAAACCTCACCTAAAAGAAAACCGTCGGGGTCTTCTGCTTTAATTGCTCTTCTTATATTGTCAAGGATGCTGTCGGGCAGTTCGTCTGCTACATCAAGTCGCCAACCCTTAACCCCTAGTTTCATCCAGTGCCTTATAACTCCGTTTTCGCCAGTTATAAAATGGTCAAAATCGGGGTTTTCTTCAATAGTTTCGGGAAGGGTGTCAATGTCCCACCAAGAGTGATATTTATTTGGCCAGTTTTCAAACTTAAACCAATTAAAATAAGGGGAGTTTTGGTCGTTATACGCTCCGACACTGTCGTATCTGCCCTTTTTGTTAAAGTAAATGCTGTCATCTCCCGTGTGGGAAAAAACTCCGTCAAGAATAACCTTTATTCCAAGTTTATCTGCCTTTTTGCAAAGGGTTTTAAGGTCTCCTTCGTCGCCCAGCAAAGAATCAATCTTCAAATAATCTGCCGTATTATAGCGATGATTTGAATGTGCCTCAAAAATCGGGTTTAAATATATACACGAAACGCCCAGCGAGGCTAAATAGGGAAGTTCTTCGGTTATTCCCGCAAGGTCCCCGCCAAAATAGTCGTTCGAAAGGGAACAAGGCCCGTTGTTCTGTCGGTATTCGGGTTGGCTTGACCAATTGTTTTGAATAAATCGGTCTGAGGGAACGCCTTTTTTGGCCTTGTTGGATTTTTTAAATCGGTCGGGGAATATCTGGTAAATAATACCCCCCTTTATCCAATCGGGCGTGGTATAGTCTTTATCGTAACAGGTAAGTTGCCACCAATTCCCCTTATCCCAGACAAGACCTAAATTATGCTCTCCTGCGGTAACGTAAAAACGGCCATAATCGCTGTCGTAATAAAAACAGTAAAAATAAAGACCCTCTTCAAAGGTTTTTTCTATTTCATAGAACCTGTATCCGTCCAAATACTCTGCGGGTGTGAGTTTATAGGAAACGGCTTCTTCGTTGTCCTTTCGGATACATAAATAGGCGTCGTGAACTTTAGCGTCTAAATGGAGTAAAAGCCGTAACTTCAGACTTTCGTCTGAAGCCACAGCTCCGAATTTAGATTTGTATAAAGAGTTTCTTGAGTCAAAAGGATAATACACTTAAATTCTCTC
>JAZSLH010000024.1:0-2080 GCA_045535275.1 Acutalibacteraceae bacterium | reverse complement strand
CGTACAGAACCCGGCTTACAGACCGAGTGGGTATGAAAAAACAGAAGGCGTTTGCCTTCTGTTTTTTCAGTTTTATTCGCCTAAAGGCGAGTTGTATTGCTTCGCAGTTATATTCGGCTAAAAGCCGAGTGATATTGCCTTAGGCAGTTTAAGGCGAATAAAATATAACTAAAACCGCAGGTTTTAATATCACTTTTGATTTATCAAAAATATCACTGTGAGACGTCCGTCTCACAATATCACTGTTTTTTTGTTTTTTAATGCTTAAGAGCATTAAAAATACAGTGTGAACGCCTTCTTTTTTTCAGTTTTATTCGCCTAAAGGCGAGTTGTATTGCTTCGCAGTTATATTCGGCTAAAAGCCGAGTGATATTGCCTTCGGCAATTGAAAAGAAAAAGCGTTGTGCTAAGCACAACGCTTTTTAATTAGTTAATTCTTCCGTAAAGGGGTAGGTCGGGAGCGTCTTTTTTAGGCTCACGAGCAGGGTCTGCTTTTACGGTTTGAGCGGGTCTTGAACCACGGGAACGGCGGTCATTATTTCTTGGGGGGCGTTTGTCGCCGCCTTCGGGACTTATTACAACACGTCTTCCGCTTCCCTCGCCAATTGAACTTGAAACAACACCTTCGATTTCCTGAACGGCGGTATGAATTATACGGCGTTCATAGGGGTTCATAGGCTCGAGTGTACGGCTTCTGCCGTTTGAGATAACCTGGGACGACACACGCTTTGCAAGGGCGGTTAAGGTTTGCTCACGCTTTTCACGGTAGTTTCCGATATTAAGGGTTACCTTTTGGTAGCCGTTTCCGGTATTGGCGGCAAGGCTTGTTAAATACTGAAGAGCGTCAAGAGTTTCGCCTCTTCTTCCGATAACAACGCCGAGTTTTTCTCCGTCTAAATGAAGATAGATGACACCGTCGTTTTCTGCGGCGGAAACCGAAACATTTTCACAGCCGAGTTTGGTCATTACTTCCTTAATATAGGCAGCGGCCTTTGCAGCACTTGTACCCTCTTTAAGTTCTTCAGCGGGAATAAGTTTAATTTCGGGAATTGCTGATTCAACCTTTTTCTCAACCTTTTTCTCGGCTTTTTCAGATTTCTTTTCAGCCTTTTTCTCTACCTTTTCGATCTTCTTTTCAGCCTTTTTTACGGGTTTGGGGTCGGGCAGTTCAACAAAGGCACGAACCTTTGCCATTGAGCCGCCGAAAAGGCCTAAAGTTTTCTTTTTAAAGTCAGAAACCACTTCAATTTTAATATCGTCTTCATTTTTTAGGTTGTTGTGAAGGATAAGACCCTCTTTAGCCGAAGCGGTTGCTTCTAAAAGGTCTTTACCCTCTCCTATATACTCTTTAATCAAAGGAATTGCCCTCTTTCTTTAAGTCCGACTATTTCTTATTTTTCTTGTCGTCGGAAACTCGTTTGTTTATAAATTTCTGTTCTTCGTTATATACTGCCACAATCTCTTTAGCACGTTCTGCGGCAAGCATTTTTTGCGGACCGTAGAAATACTGGGTAACAAGTTGGATTCCGCCCGCAATAAGACTTGAGCAAACCCAGTAGAAACCAACACCTGCGGGAACGGTAAAGCCGATAAAGAGCGAGATTAGGGGCATAGAAAGCATCATAAAGCCCATATTTGGAGCGTCGGGATTGAGTTTCTTTTGCATTTGCATAGAAAGCACTGAGGTTAACATTTGAGCGGCAAACGCCATTATAGGAATAAGCCAAACATGCTGATAACCCTCGAAAATGTTTATGCTGAAAGTCGGGGTCTGGGTAAGGTCGATAAAACCGAAAAGATTAAAATCGATTGAGCCGATTTCTTTCGCAATTTCGGGGGAAAGCGAGGGGTTAGCAGAAACCGCCTCAATTATTGAAAGTTCACGGAGGTTTTCCGGAACCTTGGAGTACAGTTCAAGTCCCTTAAGGTTTTCCCAAACACTATCAATAGCCGTAGCCGGAACACTTTTCATAAGATAAGTGATGGGCTTGGTTACAAGATAGTAGATTGAGAACATAATGGGCATACGGATAAGAAGAGGAAGGCAACCGCCCGACATAGAGATATTCTCTTCCTGGTA
>JAZSLH010000048.1:0-7566 GCA_045535275.1 Acutalibacteraceae bacterium | reverse complement strand
CGTGTTACCGCCGTGAAAGGGCGGTGTCTTAGGCCTCTTGACCACCGGGCCGTATTGGTGGCTGTAATTGGACTTGAACCAATGACACTCCGGGTATGAACCGAATGCTCTAGCCAACTGAGCTATACAGCCGAATGTGTTGCTGATATATTATAATTGGATTATATCCTTTTGTCAACTGTTTTTTTGAAATTTTTGCAATTTTTTGTTTTTTTATTTGTGTTGACAGGAATATTTTTTTCGTTTAAAATTATTTTACAGCATCTTTTTGGGTGGCATAATGTTTTTTCAGTAATACTTTAAGATGTGTGTAAATATGTTAATAACTTGTTGAATAATGTTAGCAACTTTTCTTCCCTTATTATTTCGGTTCCAAATTTCGCTTAATTTCGACATTTTTTGAGCCGACTCTAAAAAATCTTTTTAACACTTATTCAGTTTATTAACGAAGTTATCCACACCCACTTGGTTTAACAAGTTTACATAATAACATTAAGGTGAATTTATCTTATGAATAAAATCAAAAAATTTTTTCCTTGTTTAGTGTGTTTTTTGCTATCCCTACTGCTTACCGCTTGTTCCGACGGCGACACCTACTCAAAAATTACCGATTTTACTCCCCACACCTTTGTTCACTCAAAGGGGGTTACAGCCTATGGCTACTATAATATCGGTAACTGCAAAAAACTCGTTGGCGATGTTTATAGCCTTGTTATCTTTTTGGACGACGACGAAAGCAGTTGGAGCGAAGAGGCCCGTTCTGTTTTTTACAGTTTACGATTTGAACCCTCAATGTCCTATATTACCGAAAAAGCCAAGGCTCACGATGTTAGCCTTAATATGCAGTACGGTCAGTATTCCACAAAGCAGGACACCTCTAAAAACCCGCGCTATAACGGAACGGTTGCAAATTCCGCTGAAAACGCTATAAACAACCTTGATATTTTCAGCCAGACAGCAAAAACCCTCGGTTTTCCAAACAAAGAGGTTCTTCACGCCTATCTGCAAAATTATACCGGCGTCGAGCAAATTGCCTACTTTATCGTACTTAATAAGCCAGGCAGAGCCTACGCCGTCTGCGACACTACCTATGACAGTGCCGACTCGATTGAGTTTGTCGTTGCCTTTTCTTCGGACTATTACGGCAACCGCGCCATTGGCTCCTCGGTTATTCACGAAATGCTTCATCTCTTCGGTGCAACCGACCTATATGACAGCACTGGCCACTTTGAAAAGCGTGAACGCCTTTGTAAAAAACTTTATCCAAATGATATTATGAGAAAATCTTCTATAAACCCCGACAGTCTTTCTATCGGCCGACTGACCGAGTGTCTTATAGGCTGGAGCGATTATTTCCCGAGCGAGTGCGACTGCCCAGAGTGGTGGGCAACCGATTATGAAGAAACCCACCGCCCACACTATAACACCTCGTCCTAAAAGAGATTTCCCATAAGGAATTTATGGTCATTTCTTAAATGAGTCAGGGCAGTTTTTGCCTGAGCCGAGTGGCTTAAAAATTCTTCACGGCTTTCTTTTTCGGCAAAGTCAACTACCGCCGAAAGCCGAACACCGACCTCGTCAAGAATTCCGTGATTAACAAATGCCGCCATCTGCTGTTCCCTTTTTTCGTAAATTTTTTCGGCATTTTCTGCCGCCTTTTTCGCCCCCTTAAAGTCCCCCGCTTCCATACACTGCTCCGAACTTGTCAGTTCGGAGTTTATTTTTTCATAGGTATTTTCTACAAACTTAACCCCGAAATAGCAAACGCCAAGCACCGAGGATAAAAGGACAAGGCTAATTACCAGCCGTTTCATTTTATCCCCTCCTTTTCGACTATTATCTCGTTTCCGTTAGCGTCAAGGGTCATAAGCAATACCTGACTCGGCTTTATTCCCTTTAATTTAAGTCTTTTATATATACTTGCCTTTTGGGTGTTCAAGGCACAAACCGACTCGCTTAAAATTTTGCCGTCGCTGATTACCGGCAAAGGAAGTTCGGCGGTCTTTTTCTGGGCAGCGACATCCCTAGCCGTTGCGGGTTGGTCCTTGGCTTTAAGCAGAACGCTTAAATTTCCCCCCGTTTCCAAAACGGCAAAAGAAACTGTCGACAAGTCAAATACCTGTTGTGCACGAAGCATTTCAACAAGGTCCAAAACCGTCATTCTTACCTTTTTGAGTTCCTTTTGGTCAATAATTCCGTCCTTTATTAAAATAACGCTCTTTCCCGAAAGAATTTTTCTGACAAAGAAACTTTTAAGGGCTATTATTGATATGCCAATTTCAAGCGCAACCAAGGTCAGAATTGAAGAAACCCCGAAAAGTATTGGCTGGTCGGTATCCTGAAGAGGCATTGCTGCAATTTCCGAAATAAGCAGGGTTACAACGAGTTCGCTCGGTTGCATATCCCCAATCTGCCTTTTTCCCATAAGACGAATACTTATGATTACCACTACATAAAGAATTAGTGTTCTGTAAACGGTTATAAACATAAAAAATCACCGTATTTATTATGTACGGTGATTTTAAGATTTATTTGTTTTTACTTTTTATCTTATAAGAAAGACGCATAAGCGTGTCGCCGAAATGCACATTTTCAACCGAAACTTCGGGGTGTTTTATACCAATATCATAATGCGAGAAGTTCCAAAAGCCCGTAACTCCAAGTTCAATAAGTTTTTCCGAAAGGTCGGGAGCGGCAGAAGACGGAACGCACATAAAGGCGGCGGTTGGCGAAAACTCTTTGCAGAAAGCCTCAAGGTCCTCTACCGACTGTACCGTAAGTCCTGCAACGGTTTTACCAAGTACGTTCGGGTCAACATCAAAAGCGCCTATAAGTTCAAAGCCCTGTTTTAAAAAATTCATATTCTCGGCAACCACAACGCCGAGTTTTCCGACTCCGAGCATAATCGCCTTAGTAGGAGTATCAAGACCGAGTATTTCGCCTATTCCGTTATAGAGCATTTCTACATTATATCCATAGCCCTGTTGACCGAAACCGCCGAAACAGTTAAGGTCCTGCCTTATCTGACTTGCGTTAAGGTTCATAAGCCTAGCGAGTTCCCCCGACGAAATTCGGGTAATCTCCTGTTTTTTAAGTTCCCCTAAAAAACGATAGTAACGCGGAAGCCGTTTTATTACCGACGCAGAAATATTATTTTGCTTCATATTATTAAAATGGGCCTCCTTTTTTTAAATTTACTTTACGAAACATATTATAAACATTTTTTCAAAAAAAGTAAATAAAAACTTGACAAAATAAATTTTTGCGTTATAATAAAAACAGTAAAGATTACTATTTTTGTCGAGGAGGGCGAAGATGAAGAACTATTCAAGACAGCGTGAAGCCATTTTAAATGTCCTTTGCTCCACAAAATCTCATCCTACTGCCTCCTGGATTTACGACAATGTCCGAATAACCCTTCCAAACATAAGTCTTGGCACGGTTTACCGAAACCTTGCCTTGCTTGAGAGCGAGGGCGTTATCCGTAAAATCTCTGTTGGCGACAATCATGAGCATTTCGACGGCGACACCTCGCAGCACAGTCATTTTTACTGCAAGAGTTGCTCTCAAATTACCGACATCTTTATTGACACTAAAGAAACTCGCAAACAGGTTGAAGCCGACACCGGCTTTAAGATTGATTTTGGTACATACACTTTTACCGGTGTGTGTAAAAACTGTCTTTTAGGCAAATAATAATTAAAAATATATTGGAGGAAAATTTTATGAAAAAGTATGTATGTATGATTTGCGGTTACGTTCACGAGGGCGACTGTCCTCCCGACGAGTGCCCTATTTGTAAGGCAAAAGCCGACAAATTCAAGGAACAGTCGGGCGAAAAGTCTTGGGCTGCTGAACATGTTGTAGGCGTTGCAAAGGGCGTTGACGAGAGAATTATTGAAGGTCTTCGCGAAAACTTCAACGGCGAATGCAGTGAGGTTGGAATGTATCTTGCTATGGCAAGGGTTGCTCACAGAGAGGGTTATCCCGAAATCGGTCTTTACTGGGAAAAAGCCGCTTATGAAGAGGCTGAACACGCCGCTAAATTTGCTGAACTTTTAGGCGAGGTTGTTACCGACTCTACCAAGAAAAATCTTGAAATGCGTGTAGACGCTGAAAACGGCGCTACAATGGGCAAGTTCGAACTTGCTAAACTTGCAAAGGAACTCGGCCTTGACGCAATTCACGATACAGTACACGAAATGGCTCGCGACGAGGCTCGTCACGGCAAGGCTTTTGAGGGGCTGCTCTCCCGTTACTTTCGCTAACAGTCAGCCGAAAATCGACCCAACCGCCCTTTTTAAACTCTCCTACGGACTCTATGTTATAACCGTAGGCGGTGAAAAGGACAACGGATATATCAGCAATACGGTATTTCAGGTTTCCGAAAACCCCACTCGTATTGCGGTATCCTGTCAGAAAAACAACCTGTCGAGAGAGATTATTGAGAAAACGGGTATTCTTAATGTGTCGGTTTTAACCGAAGACGTTCCGTTTGAAGTAATTCGTCATTTCGGTATGCAGTCGGGCAGAGATGTCGATAAATTTGCCGATTTTAAAGATACCAAAAGGGCATCTAACGGCGTTTTATATCTTTCTGATTTTGCAAACGCCTTTATCAGTCTTAAGGTTATCTCCTCTTTAGACCTTGACAGTCATACCCTCTTTATTTGCGATATTACCGAGTCAAAGGTTCTGGGCTCAACCGATTCCTGCACCTATGCTCACTATCACAAATCGGTTAAACCGAAGTTTTGATTGCAGGTTATAGGTTACAGTTAACAGTTGTCAGCAAGGACAGTCGAAAGATTGTTCTTGCTAATTTTTTTAATACGGCTCGATTTTAAAAATCCTAACTTTACTTTTAATAAACTTTGTGGTAAACTAATTGTGCGACACATTCGAATAAAAATCTGTATGTGGGTAAATACCTTGGTAAAAGGTGTTTCCCTTTTTCCCGCTACGGATTATTATTCGGTTTTGTGTCGCAACTAAACCGAGGGAGCACTTTTTCGGCACATCCTTCGGGATGTGCTTTTTTAATTGAAAGGTGAAATGCTATGCAAAAAAAGCAAATAATTGACATAACAGGAACACCGCTTAAGCCGTCCTGGCAAGGAAACAAATGCCTTGGAAACGGCGACCATACACAGTATGAATGTTGTTGCGATGAATGTGACTATTATTTAAAATGTTTTCCTCAATATTATACATTTTCTAAAACATATCGTTTTAAAAAATGGTTTTATAATTTTTTAAAACTAATTTAAAATTTTTCCAGCATTTTTTGTTTTTTAAAGGGCAAACTATATTCGGAGGAGATTTTATGAGAAAAATTATTGTTTCTATTTTATGTCTTGTCCTTGCCCTTTGTCTTATCGGTTGCGGCGAAAATGAAATGATGGATGACTTAAGTTCAGGTATGAATTCCGCAAAAGATATGGTTGAATCAACCGCCGACAAGGTTACCGACGGGGCGATGGAACTTGTTGCCTCAATTACGGGCGACCAGGCAAAGCGAAAAGCCTTTGAACACGCGGGTGTTAAAGAAGACGAGGTTAAAGACCTTGACGTTGACCTCGACCGCGACGGAATGACCCTTATTTTCGAAGTTGATTTCAAACACGGCGACACCGAATACGACTATAACATCAACGCTATGACCGGAGAAATTCTTTCGGCAGATAAGGACAGAAATTAAAAACGGATGAGTTTCCTCATCCGTTTTTTATTTAACACTTAACCTCGGTTACAAGTTCTTCCGGAATCGGCTTTTTTCTAAGAATAAAATAAAGGTAAACCGTTCTTGCAAACCTAAAGGGCAAAATAGCGTCAATTACCGAAACTACAATCGCTACGGTATTGTTTTTCTTCTTGTTCTCATCAAAAATATCTAAAACATCACGCAAGAAAGCATATTCAAGCCAGGCAAGTGCAACATTTGGAACATAACTTAAAACAAAACTTAACGGGGTCAGCAGTCCGCCGGTAATACCGGTCAGCACATACAGAACCGTATCCCACAACATATTCCCGAAAAGAAAAATTCCAAGCCAAATAAAGTAACTTAAAATACGGCTGTCAATTTTAAATTTACCGACAATTTTAACCTCTTTACCGCCCGCGGTTTTTACAAAAACAAGGGTTCTGAGCAGTTCGTCCAAATAGAAAAAAGGTATTGGAATTAAGGCAAGTGCGGCTCCTTTTGTGTTCGTTTTTTTAGCAAGTTTGTAAATAGGAATGGCTTGTACAAAGTGCCAGATAATCGCCAAAAGAAAGGCAATAACCGCAACTATAATTCCAACAACCAAAGCACCTGCCGCACCGAGTGTACTAAAAACAGCCGCAACAGAGCCGAAAATTGCGACGATACTTGCCAAAATGCTTTCAACATTTTCAATTGAAACATCGGCTTGGCTTAAAATCGCACCAATTTCATCTAAAATTTCAATAATCTGCTCCGGATTGTTTGTAATTTCGTTCATTTACCTTGTCCCCCTTAAAAATATAAATTCTATTAAAGACGGATAATCAATTTGAGCAATATCGCCGATAATGTCAATTCCTAAAACAAGCAGAATGTTTCTAACAACAAAGTAAACCGCCCAGAAAATTATAAAAGCCCAAAATATTTTCTCATTAAAAAAGATTTTTCGGCTTGTTCTTTTTATAAGGAAAACAACCATATATATTTCATAGGCTAAAAAACCTAGCGCCAGAATAAGCACAATCGGGTTAAAAACAAGGCTCGAGAGTATATCTAAGGATAAAAGGGACTTAAACGCCCTTGTTCCTCCGCAACCTGGACAGTAAAGGTGGAAAAGCACGACCGACCCGCACTGATTTGAGGGAAGTGGCATTACATATTTTTGGTAAAGAGGAAAAAGCATAAGTAATATCAGAAGCCCTACATTAACCGAGAGGAAAATTATCCACTGTTTTTTTAACGATACCATCTTTCTCCCCCTCTTTTTTCAAATAATTTATCTATAATATAACATAAACCCATATATATTTGCAAGGAGATAAAAAAATATTGAACAATCAGTTTTTGTGTGATAAAATGTAAAAAAACAGCGAAAGTAGGTTTTTTATGGAAAATTATAATGATATTCCCGTTGTGACCGCTGAGCCTGAAAAAGAACGCGGAAAAGGTTTTGCGATAGCCTCTCTTTGCTTTCTATTTGCTCTTTTGTCCCCTGTTGCCTTCCCTATATAGGCGGTTTTATTTCTTTTGCTTGCGGTGTTCTGGGAATTGTTTTCTCGCTTGTAAGCCGTAGCCAAAACTTTGGAAAATTCAGCACAATGGCAAAAGCAGGTCTTATTATTTCAATAATCTATTTTGCTCTGATGCTTTTAGCGGTTCTTGCCGTTGTCGTTTTTTGGGTTCTGTATCTTGTTCTCGGTTTCTCTGTCGCGGGGCTCGGAATTTTATCCGAATTTATGTATTATTAAATATTGAAATAATTTCTTTAATGTGTTAAAATAATAAAAAACTCGAAAGAAGGTTTTATAAATGGAAAATTATAACGATATCCCCGTAGTAGAAGCAGAGGCTCCCGTAAA
>JAZSLH010000015.1:0-11452 GCA_045535275.1 Acutalibacteraceae bacterium | reverse complement strand
CATTTTTCAAACTCTTTGGCACAGCCTTCGTTTTCAAGGTCTCCAAGATGTTGAGAAAGAACAGCCTTGCCGTTTTTATAAAAGCCAAAAGATGATTTAAGGTCGCCTCCTGCGGCAAAAAGTGTTTTATCTCCCGCGTTTATCGGAATGCTTAGCGGGGCTACCCCTCTGCCTCTTCTCATAATGTGGGCGGTGCCGTCAATCACATAATAGATTGAATCGTCAAGCGGGGTTATAATATCTCGGTCGTGATACAAAACTCCGTCAAGTTCACTGTTTTCTTTGGCCAAATTAAGAATAGTTTCGTTGTCGGTTATAATCGGTTCGCCCGAAATGTTTCCGCTTGTCATAACAAGCGGACCGAGTGAGGAAACAAGCATTGTCTGAACGGGGTTAGAGGGGAGCATTGCTCCTATATATCGGCTGTATGAGCAAACTCCGCTATAAAAATCTTTAACCTTTTTAAGAAGCACAATAGGTCTTGCCGAAGAAATAAGAAGACCTTCTTCTGCATCATTTACTACGCAGTATTTTTTAATACTGTCAACGCTTGGAAACATAACCGCAAAAGGCTTTTTGTCACGCTGTTTAAGAAGCCTTAGTCGGTCAACCGCCTCTTTGCAGTCGGGAAGACAAGCAAAATGAAATCCGCCAATATCTTTAACGGCAATTACTCCGCCCCTTTTAATACATGAAACGGCAGAAAGTAAAGGGTCTGAGGAACCGCCCCTGCTCCACATAAGTTTCGGACCGCACTCTTTACAGGCAATCGTCTGTGCGTGAAGTCTGCGGTCGTCAGGCTTGGTATATTCGCTTTTACACCTGTTGCAAAGAGCAAATTTTTCCATAAGGGTATTCTTTCGGTCATAGGGGATAGAGGATATAATAGAATACCTCGGTCCGCATACCGTACAACTTATAAAAGGGTGGCGATATCTGCGATTGTTTTGGTCGTTTAGTTCGTTTATACAATTTTCACAGGTTGCAATATCGGGCAGTATTTCGGGAAGAAGTTCTTTAGAAATACTGCTTTCGCAAATAGAAAACCCCTCACCGAAAAACTCATCGGTATCTTCAATTGAAACGCTGTCGATTCTGGCGGTTTCGGGCAACAAGTAAACAAGGCGACGGAGGAATTCCTCCGTCACCCGGTTATCACTTCGTATGACAATTTCGGCGTTCGAGCCGAGGTTTTTCACGGTGCCCGAAAGTTGCATATCGTCTGCAACCTTTTTACAACAGGGTCGAAAACCAACCCCTTGAACGATACCGGTTAAAAATATTTTCTTTGTCACTCTGTTTCTATGCTATCAATAGCCATTTCCTTTCCAATTTCACTAGGGACACCAGGGGTATTACAATGCGGACACTCAAAATGAAAAGGCTTTTTCATAAAGAGTTCGCCACAGTTTGGACATTTAAGCATAGATTTTACTCTTTTAACGGTTACTGGAACATCTTCACAACAAGTGCCAACGGCATTTATTTCAATGTTCATTATAACCGCTTCGGGAGAAAATCCGCTGGATTCTCCAATAACAAGGTTTATTTGTTTAACCTTTGTATGACCTCTTTCTTCCAGGGCCATTTGAGCGTGTTCAATAATATGAACGGCTTCGTGATGTTCGTGCATAGACTACTCCTTATTTCATTTCAATGCACTTTTTGGGGCATTTATAAGCACAAATAGCGCAATGAATACATTTCTCCTCATCAATAGTCCAAGTTTTGTTCTCTCGGTCAACCGTTACGGCGTCTTGAGGACAAGCCTTGGCACATATTCCGCAGAAAACGCAGGTGTCAAGATTGGCGGTGGGAACAGCGTCAATGTCATATCCGCGTTTAAATTCGGGCTCGTTTGCCTCAGAAGCGGAAGATGCCGACATATCAATGCACTTTTTAGGACACTTGTCAACGCATAGTCCGCAACTGACGCAAGAATCAGCGTCAAGTTTCCAAATCTTTTCTGCGCGGTCAACCGTTAGGGCACCTTGAGGACAGTTTTTAGCGCAAAGGGTACAGTAAACACATTTATCAAGGTCAGCCTTCGGAAGATTTGTCTGCTCACTCGTAGCAGGATTTTCTTCTTCGGCAGCAAAAGCAGTATCTCTGTCAACCATATCAATGCACTTTTTAGGACACTTGTAGTAGCATATTCCGCAGTGGATACACTTATCTTCGTTTACGGTCCACATATTGCTGTCCTTGTCAAGTTCAATAGCCCCTTGAGGACAAGCCGAAGCACAAATTCCGCAGCAAACGCAAGACTTTTTGTCTGCTTTCGGGAAATCGTCAACATCGTACTGTTTAAGTACAACCTCGTTCTTTGTTTCGTCCGCACCCATTTCAATGCATTTTTTAGGACATTTTTCGGTACAAAGTCCGCAACTTACACAAAGGGTTTCGTCTAACTTCCAAGATTTGTTGGCTCGGTCAACCGAAAGAGCGCCCTGGGGACAGTTTTTCGCACAAAGTCCGCAGAAAACACAAGCGTCAAGGTCTGCTTTTGGCATACTTGCCTCTGCGACAGACTCTGCATTTTCGCTTCCTGCTTTCTTAAAGGTGTCAACCGTTATAGAGGTGTTGGGGGCTGTATAATTAACATTTGTGGAAAGAACCTTTTTAGGACAGCCGCCCACACAGTTTTCACACTGAACGCAACCCATTCGGTCAATAGACCAAGTACCGCTGTTTCTATCCACCTTAATTGCATTAGAGGGGCATTTCTTTTCACAAAGACCGCAGAAAATACAACCGTCAATGTCAATAACAATACTGCCTCTGGTACGCTCGGGATATTCCTTTTTGTTAAAGGGGTAACCGTAGGTAGCGGGTTTGCTGAAAAGCGACTTTAAAACTCCGCCTGTAAAAGAACCATATTTATTCATTAGTTTTCCCCCTTATCTTTCGGTACAACTTACGCAGGGGTCGATTGTCAGAACCAAAATCGGAACATCTGCAAAGTCGCAACCCTCAAGAATTTTAACAAGAGAGGGAATGTTAGCAAAGGTTGGAGTACGAACTCTCGCACGGTTTAAGAACTGGGTTCCGTCGCCACGGAAGTAGAATACGGCCTCGCCTCTGGGTTGTTCAAGACGGACAAAAGCCTCGCCGTTCGGATTTCCTTTAACGTCAACCGCAATAGGACCGTTTGGAATTTTATCAACAGCCTGACGGATAATGTTAAATGATTGGAAAATTTCCTCAATACGAACTTCGCAACGGGCAAAACTGTCGCAGTCTTTTCCTGTAATAATGTCAAAATCAATATCGCCGTACGCAGCGTAGCCTAGTTTTCTTGTATCCTGCTCAATACCGGCGGCTCTCATCATAGGACCAACCGCACCGTATAAAACGGCGTCTTCTTTTGAAAGGATACCAACCCCTTTAAGACGGGAAGCGACGGTATAATCTTTCATAAATACATTGGTCAGTTGGCGAATTTCTTCTTCCATTTTGTCGAACATATCAACAAAGGTTTTGAGCATAGAGTCGTCCATATCTTTTAAAACGCCGCCTATCTTGTTTACCGAGAAAATAACTCGTCCGCCGGTAGAGGCTTCAAACATATCAAGAATAGTCTCTCTCATTCTCCAACAGTGCATAAATAAACTCTCAAAACCGAAAGCATCGGCTAAAAGACCAAGCCAGAGCAGGTGACTGTGAACCCTCGACATTTCGCACCAGATAGTGCGAAGATATTTTGCTCTATCGGGGATTTCAACATCCATAATGCGTTCAATGCCCTCTGCATAGCCCATTCCGTGCATAAAAGAGCAAATACCGCAAATACGCTCAATAACATAAAGATAATCGTGGAAATTACGCTTATCAACTAACTTTTCAAGTCCTCTGTGAACAAATCCTATAGAGGGAATAGCCTCTACAACCTTTTCATCTTCAAGAACAAGGTCAAGATGAATAGGTTCGGGAAGAACGGGGTGTTGAGGGCCGAAAGGCACAATACTTCTTTTACTCATTCCTTTAACCCTCCTTATTTAAACGGTGTCTCGACTGCAATATCATAAAGTTTGTTTTTATAGTCGAGAGCAATGTATTTAATGTTAATTCCGAAAAGTTCGCTCATTTCGTTTTCGTAAAGAAATGCGTTAGGGAAGATAGCGGTAATACTCTCAATAGGGGTATCTTCGTCTATCGACACCTTATAATTTTTAAAAAGACCGTCAAGTACATAAGAATAAAGAAGGTCAAATCCGCCTTTTGTTCTTACCGAACAGATTTGACTAAGACGTGCACCCTTGTTTCTAAGGGAATGAGCCTTAATGGTTATCTGGTCGGGGGCAAGAATTTTAAGTTCATAATTTTCTCTCATTATTTGCCTTCTCCCTTCATTTTCTTAGCCTTTTTATAGGCTTTTTGTTTTTCATCTAAAACACCGAGTGCCTTAACGACACCGTCAATAATTGCTTCGGGTCTTGCTGCACAACCGGGAACATAAACGTCAACCGGAATAGCCTTATCAACTCCGCCGATTATATTGTAAGCGTCCTTGAAAACTCCGCCGTTACAAGCGCAAATTCCAACCGCAACAACTACTTTAGGCTCTGGCATCTGGTCGTAAAGTTGTTTTACAACCGCCTTGTTTTTTTCGTTAATTCCGCCGGTTACAAGAAATATATCGGCGTGTTTTGGGTTGCCTGTATTTATAATTCCAAAGCGTTCTACATCGTAAATCGGGGTAAGACAGGCAAGGACCTCGATATCACATCCGTTACAACTTGAACCGTCGTAGTGAAGAAGCCAGGGTGATTTCGCAATTTTAGCCATTTATATACCCTCCTTAAAAGATGTACTGTAAAACAAGCAGATTGATACCGCCGCAAACAATTGTAACGCACCAAGCAAGTTTTACCATAAGTTCCCATTTAACACGGGCACTGACATTATCAATGATTGTTTCAATAAAATAAATAATAAGGGTAGAAACAATAGCCAAAGGAATACTCCACCACTTGTTGCAAATGAAGAAGAGAGCAACAACGCCTAAAAGGAAGGTTGTTTCATACCAGTGAGCAAGTTCTATCATACCGAGGTTTCTTCCCGAAAGGTCGGTTGTAACGCCCTTAACAAGTTCCTGGTGTGCGTGGTGTGATGTAGAAATATCAAAGGGAGATTTTCTGAACTTAATTGTCAGCATAAACACAAATCCCACAAAGATTCCAGGCAGATAAAGAATAACGGGAAGGTCGCTCTTTGTAATAATATCCATAACCTTAAAAGAGCCTGTTCCGTTCATAATGGTGGTTGCCATATAGAAACCAACCGCAGTAATAAGTACCATAGGCTCGTAAGCGAGCATCTGCATCATTTCACGCTGTGCACCCATTGTTGACATAGCCGAGTTAGAGGAGGTTGCGGCGAAGACAAGGAACATAGCGGCGGTAGAAAGTGCAAGGAATACAAGAAGAATGTCAACCCCCGCAAAGAAGAGAACTCCCGTTGCTATCATAAGAAGAAGGAAGGAAAAAGCAATAACAAACTGTCCGTGGTTAAGTGCGAGAGTTTCTTTTGAGAAAAGTTTTCCTACGTCATAAAAAGGCTGTAAAACCGAGGGACCCTTTCTGCCTTGCATACGGGCAGAAAACTTGCGGTCAAGTCCTGCAAGGAAGCCTGCAATAACACCGCCGAAAACAACATACAAAGCGGCAGATAAAATTCTAAAAAACATTACAGAGCACCTCCCAGAGCAATTCCTACGGTAAGAACAATTCCGATAATAAGACCTGCGGCGGCAACGGCAGTAGCCGCATTCATCAGTTTGTCGGTACCGATAGTGTCGGAAAGATACCAGTTAGCGTGGTACATAGTCCTCTCTTCGTCAAACGCGCCGACATAGTGGCGTTCGTCGCCAGTGTCAATACCGGACATATAAATACTTGTTTTCTTTGTTTTAACAAGTCTTGTAATAATAAAGCCCAAAATAATTACAACCGCAATTGTGGCAATCATTATAATGAGAATGTAAAGATTCTCGTCCGACAAAACGGGCTTAAAATCGGTAGTGCCGAAAAGACTGTTTACAATAGGAGTAACAAGTCCGCCCGAAAGGAAGGGGAATACCAAACAGAGTGCAACCATAATTACGGTGTGTCCTATAATTGAAACCCATTGGTCAGGGCTTGTTGTGTCTTTTCTGCGAACGGTCGGTTTAGCATATGCTAAAAGTTTACTAATCCATTTAGTCCAGTAGAAAAGGGTAGTAGCCGAGCCAAAAGCAAGAAGGAGAACAAGAATAATGTTTCCTGCGTCAACAAATGCCTGAAGAGCGCTCCATTTGGAGATAAGCATTCCAAATGGTGCAAGATACATACCCGCAATACCAATCATCATTGCGGTAGCAAGGGAGGGGTATCTTTTAATAAGACCGTGCATATCCTCAATGTTTCGGCTTCCTGAAGCGTGTTCAACCGAACCAACGGTCTGGAAAAGGAGAGATTTAGAAACGCAGTGGAACATTGTAAGGAAAACAGCCGCCCAGATAGTTTCGTTTATACCTACTCCGCAACAGGCAACAATAAGACCCAAGTTGGAGATGGTAGAGTAGGCGAGAACCTTTTTGGCGTCGGTATGGATAATTGCACGAACCGAAGCAACAAAGAAGGTGAAACCGCCGATAAGGGCAACCGTAAGACCAACGCCGTTGCCGAACATAGCGGGAGAAATTCTGATAAGAAGGTAAATACCCGCCTTAACCATTGTGGCACTGTGTAAAAGTGCTGAAGAGGGTGTGGGAGCAACCATTGCCCCCATGAGCCAACGGGAGAAGGGCATTTGAGCCGATTTGGTAAGAGCGGCAAGGGCAAGACAGATGAGCGGAATAGTGAAAATGAAGTTTTCTTCGCTGTTTGCCGAAACTGCCTTATTAACTAACTCCTGGAGATTATAGGTGTGAAGACTGAGTGCGCCAAATCCAATAGCGGCAGCAAAACCTACACCGCCGAGAAGGTTCATCCAAAGGGCCCTGAAAGAGTTGGTAACCGCCTCTTCGGTTTTGGTATAACCGATAAGAAGGAAAGAAACAACCGAAGTGATTTCCCAGAAAAAATACATCCAGATAAGGTTTGAGGAGAAAACAATACCGAACATTGCACCAAGGAAAACGAAAAGCATAGAGCAGAAGAAGGAGCGTCGGTCAGCAACCTCGTTTGTGTGATGATGGTGATAGTCTTTAAGATAACCTACAGCATAAATGCAGATAAGTCCGCCCACAACCGCAATCATAAGGCATAAAATAAGGGTTAGATTATCGCTGAAAAGATAACCGCTAACGCCCTTTTCATAATGAGCGTGAGCGCTTCCCGAAAGTTCAAGCCAGGCAACAAAGCAGGTCTGAACAATTGACAGCAGAGCGACAAAATATTTTTTATATTTGAAACTCAAATAGATAATAACACCCATTAAAGCAAATTCGATAAAGAGCATCAGATAGTTTATAAAACTGCCCGTAAGGTTACCACCTGTAAAGTAGTAAACTCCGCCGGAATTTACAGAGAAATTTATAATCGCAAAAATTACCGTTGCGACTATAATTACACCGCTGCTGACACATACAGTGACGGTGCGAAGTGTGTTATTCTTTACGGCAAATTGTACAGCAGCCGCAAGAAATGGGAAAAGAATTAAGAATGCAATAAAAAACGCCATATAGTGAAACCTTTCTATGCTGTCGAACGAGCATATTCGACAACATTATATAATATGTATTATAATAATATAATTTTTAAAGGATAATGTCAATAGGTCAACATCATAATATTGACATTTTTTTAACAAACTTTTTGTGCATTTCCACAAAAAACTAACCGCAGTAATTTCTGCGGTCTGTTTTTAGTAATTTTTCAAATTTTTTATATGCTCAAAGGTGGCTTTTTCACCCTCTTCTTTAAGCATAATAAGCCACTTTTCAAGCATCTGTGCTGTTTCTTTGTGCATATAATCTGCCGCATTTCCCCTTTTAAAATAATCAAGGGGGTGGGAGTCGGTGTAATTTTTCCCTTGGTAAATTTTACTTGCGGCAACTCGGTCACAAAACATCTCTTTAAGATACTTTATGGGCATTTTTACCGGTTCGTATCTTTTGGTTAAAGGATTTACATCGTGCCAATATTCAAAATGGTGGCGGTTTTTTCCCTTGTGGTGAAGCCAGGCGGAAGAATAGCCGAAAAGTTCCCGCTGAGTTTCGTTAGGACTGCGGTTTCCCTGATAATATTTAACACCTGCAAAAAATTCATTGGGGGAGTACTTCGAAAGGTCGTGAAGAAGCCCCCTTAAAGGAATTCCTGCCTTAAAACAGTGGCATATAACGGTGTTTCGGTGTTTTGAAATGGTTAAAAAATGTTTTATCGGGTGTAACATATTTTAAGACTTAATATCAAAGACCTGTTTAAATACCGAAAGTTTAATTTCGGCGTCTGCCTTGTCTTCGCCTCTAACACAGTAATAAACCTTACATTTAGGCTCGGTTCCGCTTGGTCTTATAGCCACAAAACTTCCGTCTTCAAAGTTAAAGCGGAGAACATTTGCGGGAACAAAGTTTTCGGGTGGGTTTAGTAAAAAGTCCTGAGTTTCGCAAATCTTTATACCTCCAACCTCTCTTGGCGGATTTTTCCTCATATCATCAAGAAGAGCATTCATACGCTCATTTCCGTCAATTCCTCTGAAGAAGGTCGAAGACTGGGTGTCAAGATAGTATCCGTGTTTATCAAA
This sequence comes from Acutalibacteraceae bacterium, assembly GCA_045535275.1. GTDB lineage: Bacteria > Bacillota > Clostridia > Oscillospirales > Acutalibacteraceae > SFWF01. The sequence continues at coordinate 2,725 of JAZSLH010000015.1, read as the reverse complement.
CAGGTCATTTAAAACATCAATAAGGGTTTTGCCCTGCTTTTTATAGTAATCTGCGGCTTCGCAGAACATAAGAGAAGCCTGAACGGCGTCTTTGTCACGGGCAAAATCGCCTATAAGACAACCGTAACTTTCTTCATATCCGAAAACGTACTTCTTGTCGCGAAGAGCGTTATGTACCTTTATTCTGTCGCCGATAAACTTAAAGCCCGTAAGGGTTTTTTCAACCTCAACACCGAAACTTTCGGCAACCTTGTCGCCAATAGTTGAGGTAACTACCGTGTTTATCATAAGAGCATTGTCGGGAAGACAACCTTGCTCGGTCATTCGGGTTAAAATATAATGAAGAATTAAAGCACCCGACTGATTTCCCGTAATAAGTTTATACTCTTCGCCGCAGTTTATTACTGCTCCAAGGCGGTCGCAGTCGGGGTCGGTAGCAATCGCAATATCAGCACTGTGCTCCCTCATAAGTTCAATTGCAGCGTCATAAGCGGCGGGAACTTCGGGGTTAGGACTTTTAGTACCCGAAAAATCGGGGTCGGGGTCACACTGTGATAAAACGGGTAAAACGGTATAACCCGCCTCGTCAAGCACATCTCGAACAGGGATATTACCCGTTCCGTGCTGGGGGGTGTAAACAACCTTGATGTTCTTGTCTTCTTCGGGGTCAAACTGAAGTGCCAACACCTCTTCATAGTAGGTTTCGTCAATTTCTTCGCCTACTATTTCAATAAGGTCACCCGCGTCTTTTAGTGAGAGGTATTTGACCGAAAGTTCGTCGGCAACCGCGTTAACATATTCGGTTACCTTGTCGGCTAAAACGGGAATAAGTTGGCATCCGTTTTCGTCATAAAGTTTATATCCGTTATATTCGGGAGGGTTGTGCGAAGCGGTTATAACAACACCGCCGAAACAACCGAGATATCTTACCGAAAAGGAAAGTTCGGGTGTTGAACGCAGCGACTCGAAAAGATATGCCTTAATGCCGTTTGCCGCAAGCACACCTGCGGTAATTTCGGCGAATTCGCGGCTTTTGTGGCGGTTGTCGTGTGCAATAACAATTCCGTCTGCCATTGCCTTTTCGCCTTTAGAGCAAATGTATCGTGCGAAACCTAAAGTTGCCTTAGAAACGGTGTACTTATTCATACGGTTACTGCCCGCACCAATAACGCCGCGAAGCCCTGCTGTGCCAAATTCAAGCGACTTATAAAAACGGTCGTGAAGTTCGGCTTCGTTACCTTCAAGGGATTTAAGCTCATCGGCGGTTTCTTTATCGGAATTTTCTATCCAATAGAGGTATTTTTCTTTAAAGTTCATCTGCTTCACCCTACAATAAATTTAATTGTTAATATTATATCAAAAACGAGTGAATTTTACAACAAGTTTATGCGTTAATATTTGCAAATTTCTTCAACAAAAAAGCGGTTTTCTTCCAAAAATAAATAGGATTCCTTTCCTTCAATTCGGCAGGTGTATCTGATTCCGGCTCCGCCTGCCTTAAGAGAGGCGGCAGGTCTTATATCAACTACTCGGTCTATGAAAAAACTTCTTCCGTCATTCCACAAAATCTTGATTGGTAAGATTTGACCGTCTGCTGAGAAACGAGCAGTAACCTCAACATACGTTTTTTTATAATTCATTACAAACTAAACCACCCTTCGGGATGAACTTTATGGTCTTCATAAGGATTAAAATCGGTAAGTTTTGTGTCGGACAACATAGAGGCCTTTTTAACACATTCGCTTCCAAAACGGTATCTGAGAGCATCCATGGTTTTTTCAAGCTTTTCATTTCTCACGGTTTTTTGGGCCTCGCCAAAAAGGTCAAATTGAATCGAATTGTCGTCTGCGCAAAGGTCGCAGGCACTAATGCCGATGCTTCTAAGGGCAAAGGGAGGAGAGATGCTTTCGTCAAGAAGTTTCATAGCCGTTTGGACGAAAACCGAAGAGGTGGCGCAGGGTATGGGCAGGGCGGCTTGCCTTGTAAAGGTGTTAAGAGAACTGTCACGCACCGAAATGCTGATGGTTTTACAGTGCAGGGCATTGTCGCGAAGCCGCCTTGCAACCGAATCGGCAAGGACGGTGAAGGTAAGTTTTGCATCCTCTATACTGACAAGATCGCGCGGTGTTGTTACCGAGTTGCCGATAGACTTAATGCCTTTTTCATGGTCAATATTTTTAACAGGGCTGTTTTCAAGTCCGTTTGCAAAACAGTAAAGCATATATCCGTTTTTGCCAAGGAAGGAACAAAGAAATTCGGGCGATGCGCATGCCAGGTCGCCGATTGTAAAGATACCTCTGGATTTAAGCTTCTTTTCGGTTGCGGGACCGATATACAGAAGGTCGCGAACAGGCAAGGGAAAAATCAATTTTTTATAATTTTCATTCGAAAAGACGGTAACGGCATCGGGCTTTTTATAGTCGGAACCAAGTTTTGAAAACACCTTGTTCCAGGAAACTCCGATTGAAACGGTGATTCCGAGTTCTTCTTTTACACGAAGGCGGATTTTGTCGGCAAGCCGTTCGGCCTCTTCAAAATTTCTAACACTATCGGTAACATCAAGCCAACACTCGTCAAGGCCGAAGGGCTCTACCAAATCGGTGTATTCGCAGTAGATTGCCTTGGCAAGGCGAGAATATTTCACGTAGCGGTCAAAATGGGTGGAAACGCAAACAAGCTCGGGGCATTTCAGCTTTGCCTGCCAGAGTGTATCGCCCGTTTTGAC